>NZ_JBJHPC010000241.1:0-10368 GCF_045257485.1 Streptomyces sp. YS-3
GGGGTGCCGGTGGGGTTGCCGGAGGGGGTGGCCGCGTCGCCGATCGGCGCCTGGCCCAGCCGGCTCAGCTTCCAGCCCTCGGGGGTGCGGGTGAGTTCACCGAGCATCCGGCTGTCCTTGGTGCTGCTCCGGTGGTCGGCCGCGACCACGGTGACGCGGGTCGCGACCATCACCCGGGCGTGGCCCGCCCGTTCGTCGAGTTCGGTGACCGCGCCCGAGAGCACCTTGGCGGTGGTCGTGGTCCCGGCCTTCTCGACCTGCTGGACGAACTGCTGCCTGCTGTCCTTGAGTTCCTTCAGGAGGTCGCCGGTGGCGGACTCCTCCCAAAGGTCGAGGCCGTGCGCCAGATCGCCGTGGTCGAGGGTGTTCATGTTCTGCACGCCCTGCTCACCGGCCTGCAGCACCGCGTCCCTGGTACGGGCGAACGCGGCCCGGTCGTCGTGCGCCGCCGTGTACCAGGAACCACCCGTCCACACCGCGAACGCGCAGGCCAGCGCCGCCGCCACCCCGGCCGCGGCCGTCAGCGGCGGCCGTCCGCGCACCGCCCATGTCATCCGTGCCATGGCACCTCCCCACCCGCCCTAGCGGGCCTTGATCGCTGTGATCCGCCAGTGGCCGCCCTCGCGCGCGGCGGACACCGAGAGCTGCGCGGCCACCGTCGTCGCGTTGCCGCCGCGCCGCACACTGGTCTGGTCGAGGAAGAGCAGCAGCTCCGCGCGGGTGGCCGTGAGCCGGGTGACCCCGGCGCGGGAGATGCTGGTGGTGAGCGTCAGCCCCTGTTCGGCCACCCGCCCGCGGAGCTGCGCGAAGAGCGCGTCGTACTCCTTCGCCGCCTGCCCGCGCAGCAGCACGCGCGCGTCGTCGCGGGTGCGGGCCAGGGTGTCCGGGGCGTAGCTGAACACACGGGAGGCCGCCGTTCCCACCTCCGCCAGCACCTCGTCCGTCGCCGCGTGGTCGGTCAGGGCGCGGTTGGCGGTGGCCGGGGAGTGCCTCGACTGCCCGGCGAGCAGCAGCAGGACGCCGCTCGCCGCCAGCAGGGCCGCGATGAGCAGCGGCAGCAGGAAGCGGCGTGGACGGCGGCGGGCGGGCGCCTCCCCAGCGGCGCGGGCCGTGGTGTCCGGCTGTTCCTCGGTCGTGGTCATCGCCGCCCCTCCCCTCAGCCCGTCCCGACCGCGACGGCGGTCAGGGAGGTGAGCTTCCAGCGGTGGCCCGTGCGGGCGAGGGCCGCCTCGAAACGTTTGCGGTCGGTGGTCGGGGCGCCGGTGCGGGGCCGCGCCTCGACGCGTACGGTCGCGATGAGCCGGGCCGTGCCGGAGCGGTCGTCGAGCTCGGTGACGGCCGCGTCGGTGACCTCGGCGCGGGTCGTGGTGCCCCGCTCCTTGAGGACCTGGGCGCTCTTGGCGCGGGTCGCGCGGAGCTCGTCCCCGAGCGGGCCGGTCGTCGCGTCCAGCCAGTCGGCCAGGTCCGCGTCGACGTCACGGGCGTCGAGGGAGGTCAGCCGGGCGATGCCACGGCGTCCGTCGGCGAGCGCCGCGTCGCGGCTGTGCGCGTACGCCAGATCGCCGTCGCCCCTGGCGCGGGCGTACGTCCACCCGGACACCCCGCACAGCGCCAGCGCGAGCACCAGCCCCGCGATCAGGACGAGCCGTCGGCGTCTCATGCCCTCACTCCCCCAGCCCGAGGAGTCCGGCGAGGCCCACGGGGCTCCGTGGAGGTATCGAGGGGGCGCCCAGCACGCCGGTTCCCCGGCCGGCGCCCGGGAGCGCGCCCGGCACCGCCGGGGTGGGTACCGGGCCCCTGGGCGCGTTGGCCGAGCCCCGGACGTTCCGGCCGCTCGCGGGCGGGGCGGTGCAGCGCGCCCCGGTGTTCACCGGTGCGTCACCGGCGGTGTCGAGGCCGTCGCGGTAGCGGGTCTCCTCGTACCCGGTGGTGCAGGGCAGGGGCTTGAAGAAGGTGGTGACCATGCCGAAGTCCGCTCCGCCCGGGCCGACCGCGCTGGAGCCCGCGGCGGCCACCCGGGGCAGCCGCACCATCAGCTCCTCGGTGCCGTGCTGGCGGGTGACCAGGAGCTCGGAGGTGGTGGTCAGATTGGCGAGGAGCACGCTCAGAGCGGGGTCGGTGTCCCGCAGCAGTGCGGTGAACTCGTCGGCGGTGGCGGGTGTCTCGTCGATGACCCGGCGCAGATCGGAGTCCGAGTCCTTCAGCCGGCGGGCGAGCGTACGGGCCCCGGTGGCGAAGGAGGTGAGGGCGCGGGTGCTGTCGGCCTGGGTCCTGAGCACGGTCTCCCCGTCGGTGAGCAGTCGGGTGGTGGCGGGCAGCGCCCGGTCGGCGGCGTTGAGGAACTGGCTGCCCGCGTCCAGGAGCACCTGGAGGTTGGTGCCCTGGTTGGCGAAGGCCCTGCCGAGTTCGTCGACGGCCGTGCGCAGGTCGTCGGTCGGCACCGACGCGGCCAGGGCGTCGACACCGGTGAGGAGCCGGGTGATGGGGGCGGGTGTGCTGGTGTCCCGGCGGGCGATGGTGTCGCCGTCGTGGAGGTAGGGGCCGCGGTCGGTCCGGGGGGCGAGGTCGAGGTACTGCTCGCCCACCGCCGACAGACCGGCCACCTCGGCATCCAGGTCGGCGGGGATGGCCGGGGTGCCGTCGTCGATGGCGAGGCGCGCCTCGACCCCGTCCCTGGTCAGTGCGATGCTCCGGACCCGCCCCACGTCGACGCCCCGGTAGGTGACCCCGGCGCCGGTGAACAGCCCACCGGTCTCGCCGAGTTGGACGCGTACGGTGTACGAGCCGGGCGCGCCGACGAACCGTCCGAGGTCCGCGTAGGTCACCGCGATGTAGCCGAGCACCACCGTGCCGAGCAGCAGGAAGGCGAGGTTCTTGATGTGCGTGCCGAGGGTGGTCACCGGGCACCGCCCTCCCCGACGGAGGGCAGGGGCAGTGCCCCCCCGGTGGGCGCGGGCGTGGCGTGTTCGGGCAGGACCATGGTGCCGGGGGCGGCGGCGACCTTGAGGTAGACGTTCAGGTAGTCGCCCCTGACCCCGCTCAGTACCTCGTCGGTGAACGGGTACGTCATCAGCACCTGGAGCGAGGCGGGCAGGTTCCGGCCCGCGTCGGCCAGGCCCTTCAGGGTGGGTGCGAGCGCGCGCAGGTCGGCCACCAGGTCGGCCCGGGTGCGGTCGACGGTGCCGACGGCCGCCGTGGAGAGCGTGTCCAGGGACTTGAGCATGGTGACGAGCGAGCCGCGCTGGTCGCGGAGGACGGTGAGGCCGGGGCCGAGCCGGTCCAGTACCGCGCCGACCCTGGCGTCCCGGCCGGCCAGGGTGGACGACAGCCGGTCCAGGGCGCCGAGCGCGTCGGTGAGGTCGCCGCGGTGCTTGTCGAGGTCCTTGGCGAAGGTGCCGATCCGGGCGAGGACGGAGCGGGCCGAGGACTGGCGGCCGTCGAGGGCGCGGTTGAGCTCGCGGGTGATGGTGTTGATCTGCTGTACTCCACCGCCGTTGAGCAGCATGGACAGCGCGCCGAAGACCTCCTCGACCTCGGCGTTGCGGTTGGTGCGCGCGAGCGGGATGACGGCGCCGTCCGCCAGCGGCGCGAGGGCCCGGGTGGCGGCGGCACGGAGGCCGGTGGTGTCGTTGAGGTCGGGGCGGGGGGCCAGGTCCTCGGGGGCGACGAGCTGGACGTACTTCTCGCCGAGCAGGCTGGACTGCTCCAGGTTGGCGTAGGCGTCGGCGGGCAGGCGCACCTTGCCGTTGACCTTCATGGTCACTCTCGCCAGCCAGTCGTCGCCGCTCACCGTGATCTTCTCGACCCGGCCGACCGGGACGTCGTTGACCTTCACGGCGGACCGGGGGAAGAGACTGGTGACGTCCCGGAAGACGGCGGTGACGCGGTAGGGGTGGCTGCCGAGGTCGGCGCCGCCGGGCAGCGGCAGGTCCTGGATGCCGTGGAACGAGGGCACGCCGGGCCCGATCGCGAGTCCGGTGACGACGGCCGCCGCGCACAGCGCCAGCCCGGCCCGTGCGGCGCCCCGCCTCATCGCCGGGCCCCCGGCGCGCTGTCGGCGTACGTCTCGGCGGCGGGCAGGGGCAGCGGGCCGAGCTCGTTGAGGTCGGCGCGGCCGTCGATGGTGCGGGTGGCCGGGTTGTAGGCGTTCTCCAGGTTGGCGGCGGCGAGCGGCAGGGTGTCCAGGGCCTCGGCCAGGGAGGCGCGTTGGTCGACGAGCGACCGGGTGACGGTGGCGAGCCGGCCGACCTGTTGTGTGAGCTTGCCCCGGTTGTCGCGGATGAAGGTCTTCACCTGGCCGAGGGCGGTTCCGAGCTGTCGCAGCGCGGCGGCGAGGTCGTCCTTCTCGCCCGCGAGGAAGGTGGTGACGTCGGAGAGCTGCTGCTCGGTGGTGCGGACCGTGCTGTCGTTCTCCTTCAGCATGGTGATGAACGACTGGAGTTGGCGCACGGTCCTGACCAGGTCGGCGCTGGAGCCGCCGAGGACCTTGGCCGCGCCGCCCAGTTGCTGGACGGTACGGCCGACGGCGTCGCCGTTGCCCTTGAGGTTCTTGGCGGCGGTGCCGATGAGGTCGGAGAGCGCGCCCTTGCTGTTGGCGCCCTCGGGGCCGAGCGCGTCGACGAGACCGCTGACGCTCTCGGCCAGTTCGTCGACCTCCATCGGGGTCGCGGTCCGCTCCCGGGGGATGACCGCGCCGTCCGCGAGGGTCGGTCCGCTGCCGCTGTAGGCGGGGCTGAGCTGCACGAAACGGCCCGATACGACGCTCGGGGCGACCACGACCGCCCGCACGAGCAGGGGAATCCGTACGCCTTCGTCGACGCGCAGGCTCACCCGCACCCGCGTGCCCTCGGGGCGGATGCGGCCGACGCTGCCGACCCGTACTCCCAGCACGCGCAGGTCCGACCCCTCGTGCACGCCGACCGTCCGGTCGAAGTACGCGGTGAGGCGCAGGGCGCCGTCGTCGCCCAGGACGCGCACGGCGACGGCCGAGACGGTGGCCGCGACCAGCAGGACGAAGGCGACGCCGAGGACGAGGAGCCGGCGCGGCCGGGGCAGCGCGCTGCGTGAAATTCTCAACTCCCGCTTCCCTTCGCTGGTTTCGGTGGCATGCAGCCTCGGGGCGGTGAGGTGCCCGGGGGCAGATAGGACTTGGGGACGAGGCCGCAGAGATAGCTGTCCATCCAGTGGCCGTTGCCGAGGGTGTTGCCGATGAGGCGGTAGTACGGGCCCGCCTGCGCCAGGATGCGGTCCAGGTTCGTCTTGTTCCTGGAGAGCACCGCCGTGACGCGGCCGAGCGAGTCGAGGGCGGGGCCGAGCCGGGCCCGGTTGTCTGCGACGACGCCGCTGAGCTGGGCGCTCAGGCTCTGTGCGCCGGTGAGCAGCCCGTGGATGGCGTCCCTGCGGTAGCCGACCTCGGCGAGGAGGCGTCCGCCCTCGCCGAGCAGGTCGCGCACCCGGTCCTTCTTGTTGTCCAGGGTCCTGGTGACCCGGTCGGTGCCCTGGAGGAGCCGGGTGATCTGCTCGTCGCGGCTCGCGATGGCCAGCGACAGGTCGGCCAGGCCGGTGACCGCCCTGTGCACGTCCGGCGGGGTGTCGCGGAAGGTGGCCGAGAGCGTCTCGAAGCTCTTGGCGAGGGTGCGTGTGTCGAGCTCGCCGACCGTCTCGCCCAGCCCGTCGAGCGCGTCGAGCACGTCGTACGGTGAGGTCGTGCGGGTGATCGGGATGCGCCGGTGCGGGTCCTGGGCGCCGGTGCCGCGCGGGTCGACCGCCAGGTACTTGGAGCCGAGGAGTGTCCTGACGGCGATGCCGACGGTGCTGGCGTTCCCGACCCAGGCGTCCTTGACGGTGAAGGCCACCTTCACCTTGGGTCCGTCGAGCCCGACCGCGTCGACCTTCCCGGCCTTCACGCCCGCGATCCGCACCTCGTCCCCGGGGTGGAGTCCGGCCGACTCCTTGAAGTCGGCGGTGTAGCGGGTGCCGCCGCCGACGAACGGCAGCGCGTCGACGCGGTAGACGAGCAGTCCGATCAGCGTCATGGTGAGCAGCCCGACGACGGCGATGGCCACGGGGTGCCGCTCGGCCAGGGGCCTGCGGGCGGGCTTTTGGGGGCGTCGGCCACGGATGCGTACAGGAGTCATCGGCGGCACCTCTGGTCCTTGATTGCGATGCCGGTGGGGGGCGGGCTGCCGTCGTCGGTGGTGACGCCGGTGACCTTCGCCTCGCAGAGGTAGAGGTTGAGCCAGCTCCCGTACGAGACGGCACGGGTGAGGGCCCGCATCTTGGCGGGGGTGCGGCGCAGGAACTCCTCCAGCAGCGGGCCGTTGTCCGCGAGGTTGGCGGAGACCCGGCCGAGCTGGTCGATGCTGCCGCGCAGCGGCTCCCGGCCCTCGTCGAGCAGTCCCGCGGTGCTGGTGGTCAGCGCCGCCAGCGAGCTGACCGCCTGTCCGATGGGTTTGCGGTCGGCGGAGAGGCCGGAGACCAACTCGTCGAGGGTGTCGATGAGGCCGGTGAGCCGGCTTTCGCGGGTGTTGACGGTCCGCAGCACGGTGGTGAGGTTGTCGACGACCGACCCGATCACCGCGTCCTTCGCCGCGAGGGTGCTGGTGACCGACCCGATACTGGTGACCAGGCTTTCCACGGTCGGCCCCTCGCCCTGGAGGACCTGGACGACGGAGCCGGCCAGCTTGTTGGTCTCGGCCGGGGACAGGCCCTGGAAGAGCGGCTGGAAGCCGTTGAAGAGCTGGGTGAGGTCGAGGGCGGGCGAGGTGCGGCGCAGCGGGATCGTCCCGCCCGGCCGCAGCGGGGGCTCTCCGAGGGGGCCGGTGCCGCGCTCCAGGGCGACATAGCGCTGGCCGACCATGTTGAGGTACTTGATCGCGGCGGTGCTGGAGGCGGGCAGGGCCCGGCCCCGCCGGACGGAGAACCTCACCTGCGCGTAACGCCGTTGGACGATCTCCACCGACTCGACCCGGCCGACCTCGACGCCCGCGATACGGACCGAGTCGCCCTTGCCGAGTCCGGTGGCGTCGGTGAACCACGCCCGGTACGTGTCCTTGTCGCCCACGCCCGTGTTGCTGATGCTCAGCGCGAGCACGGTGGTGGCCACCACGGTGACCAGGACGAAGACCGCCGATTTGATCAGCGGTCCGGTGAGGGGCGCGCGGTTCACCTCGTCCCCACCTCCGTCGTCCTCTCGGTCGTCACCGGGCTCACCGCAGCCTCACGTCCGCGCCGCGCAGCACCGGTCCGGCCAGGACGCTCGACCAGTCGGGCAGGGTGTCCGGAATCCGCCGGTCACCGGCCGCGAGCACCTCGTTCACCAGGGTGTTCTCCTGCGGCGAGTTGGCGACGCCGAGGCCGCCGCCGACGGTCGCGAGGGGCGCCGAGGCGCTCTGCGGGGCCTGCCCCGACGCCGGGGCGCCCGGGTACGGGACCGGGTAGCAGGCCGGGCCGCCGGTGGCGGTGTAGCGCGGTGTGTCGTGGCCCGGCCGGTAGGCGCCCCGGTCCGGGACCACCGTCACGTCCACGTGCAGCCCCGGCTCGTCGGTGCCCTTGCCGAGCGCCCGGTCCATGACGGGCACGAAGTCGGCCAGGGTCTTGAGGGTGCAGGGGAAGGCGGGCGCGTACCGGCCGAAGATCTGCAGGGAGGGGCGGCTCGCGGCCGTCACCCGGATGAGGTTGTCGCGGTTCTGCCGGATCCAGGTGGTGAGGTCCCTCGACGAGGTGGTCACCGATCCGTACACCGCCGCCAGCCGCCGCTGTTCGGCGGCGAGGGTGGCGCTGGTGGTGGTCGCGTCGTAGAGCGCGTCGACGATGTCGGGCGCGGCTCGCGCGTACCCCTCGCCCACCCGGACGAACTCCTTGATGTCCCTGCTCAGCACGGGCAGCTGCGGGTTGAACCTGCCGAGGTAGGCGTCGAGTTGTGCCAGTGAGGCGCCGAGCCGGTCGCCGCGTCCGCGCAGCGCGTCGGCCACCGCCGTCAGCGTCGCCGACAGCTTCTGCGGCTGTACGGCGGTGAGCACCGGCAGCAGATGATCGAGGGCCGTCTCCAGCTCCACGGCGTTGCGGCTGCGGTCCCTGGGGACGACGCTGCCGGGCCGCAGTGGGCTCGTGGAGGGCCGGGCGGGCGGTACGAGCGCCACATAGCGCTGCCCGAAGAGCGTGGTGGGCAGCAGTTGGGCCGACACGTCCGAGGGCACCCGGCGCAGTTGCCCCGGTTTCACGGCGAGGGTGAGCCGGGCGGTCCGGCCGTCGGTGTCGACCTTCTCGACCCGGCCGATCACCACGCCCCGCAGCTTCACGTCGGCCTGCGGACGCATCTCGTCGCCGACCGAGCCGGCCTCCACGACCACGCGGGCGGTGTCCTCGAAGTCGTGGTGGTAGAAGGCGAGCGAGAGCCAGATGAGGGGGACCGGCAGCAGCAGGTAGACCAGACCGGCCAGTCTGCGGCGGCGGGTGAGTACGGCGTCCGCCGGGCGCGCCTTCGCCGGGGCACTCGTCGTCCTGTCCCGCACGGGCGCGCTCATCCCGCCACCTTCACCGTGGTCGTGGCGCCCCACAGCGCCAGGCTGAGGAAGAAGTCCGCGACGCTGATGAGCACGATGGCGGTCCGCACCGACCGCCCCACGGCCACACCGACGCCCGCCGGGCCGCCCGTGGCGCGGTAGCCGTAGTAGCAGTGCGCCATGATCACCAGGACGCTGAAGACCAGCACCTTGAGGAAGGAGAGCAGCACGTCGGTGGGGGCGAGGAAGAGGTGGAAGTAGTGGTCGTAGGTGCCGGTGGACTGGTTGTTGAAGAGGACGGTGACCGCCCGGGACGCCAGGAACGACCCCAGGAGCCCGATCCCGTACAGCGGGACGATGGCGACGGTGCCCGCCACGATCCGCGTCGAGACGAGATACGGCAGGGGCCGTACGCCCATGCTCTGCAGGGCGTCGATCTCCTCGTTGATGCGCATCGCGCCGAGCTGGGCGGTGAAGCCCGCGCCGACCGTGGTGGAGAGGGACAGCGCGGCCACCAGCGGGGCGATCTCGCGGGTGTTGAAGTACGCGGAGACGAACCCGGTGAAGGCGTCGGTGCCGATCTGGCTGAGCGCCGCGTACCCCTGGAGGCCGACGACAGTGCCGGTGAAGACGGTGATGCCGATCATCACGCCGACCGTGCCGCCGATGACGCTCAGTCCGCCGCTGCCGAAGGAGACCTCGGCCAGCAGGCGCTGGACCTCCTTGGGGTAGCGGCGGACCGCGCGCGGGATTGACAGCAGGGCGCGGAGGTAGAAGAGGAGCTCGTCGCCGGGCCGGTCCAGCCAGGCCCACAGCCTGCCCGGTTCGCCTCTCCCCGGTTCGGTGCCGCTTCGGGCGCGGCCTCGGGCCCGGTCCAGGAGCGCCATGTCAGAGCCCCTTCGCCGGGACGAGCCTGAGGTACAGGGCCGTCAGCACCATGTTGACGAAGAAGAGCATCAGGAAGGTGAAGACGACGGACTGGTTGACGGCGTCGCCCACGCCCTTCGGGCCGCCCTTGGGGTTCAGTCCCCGGTAGGCGGCGACCACCCCGGCGATGAACCCGAAGAGCACCGCCTTGAGTTCGCCGATGAGCAGATCGGAGAGCTGGGCGAGCGCGGAGAAGCCGGCGAGGTACGCGCCCGGGGTGCCGTGCTGCACGGTCACCGCGAAGAAGTAGCCGCCGAGCGTCCCGACCACCGAGACGAGACCGTTGAGCAGCAGCCCGACCGACATGACCGCGAGGACCCGGGGCACGACGAGCCGCTGCACCGGTGAGACGCCCATGACCTCCATGGCCTCCAGCTCCTCGCGGATCGTCCGCGCCCCCAGGTCCGCGCAGATCGCCGAGCCCGCGACCCCGGAGATCAGCAGCGACACGATCAGCGGGCTCGCCTGCTGGACCAGGACGAGCACGCTCGCGCCGCCGGTGAAGGACTGCGCGCCGAACTGCTGGATGAGCGAACCCACCTGGAGCGCGATGACCGCGCCGAACGGGATCGTCACCAGCATCGCGGGCAGGATGGTGACACTGGCGATGAACCAGAACTGCTCGACGAACTCCCGCGCCTGGAAGGGCCGCCGGAACATCAGCCGTACGACGGTGAGGCCCAGCGCGAAGAGCCTGCCGGTCTCGCGCAGCGGGTTGAGGACGCGCAGCGGCGGACGGGGCACGGGCGCCCCGGCGGGCCCGGGCCCGGAGTCGGTGGGGGCGCTCACCGCGTCCCCCCGCCGTCGTTGATGTGCGGGGGCCCGGTCCGTACGAGCGTGGTGCCGGGGCCGCCCGGTGGCGCGCCGCGCAGGTCGGCCTCGACGGCCGCGCGGGCGGCGGGCGGGAGCTCGTCGAGGAGCGCGCGCACCCGGGCGC
>NZ_JBJHPC010000242.1:0-10361 GCF_045257485.1 Streptomyces sp. YS-3
TCCTTGAACGGGTCGACCCGTCCGATCCCGCCGTCGAGCCCGGTCACCACGGCATGGCCCACCCCGCCCGCGCCCAGCACGAGGACCGAGAGGTCCTTGAACGGGTCGACCCGTCCGATCCCGCCGTCGAGCCCGGTCACCACGGCATGGCCCACCCCGCCCGCGCCCAGCACGAGGACCGAGAGGGTCGTCGCCATCCGCATGCCCCAGCGGGGCCGCTCGTCCTGCTGTCTGGCGCGGGCGGGGTGGGCCATGCCGTGGTGACCGGGCTCGACGGCGGGATCGGACGGGTCGACCCGTTCAAGGACATGAAAAACCGGCCGCAGGCGGGGCACGGCACCAACATCCTGCTGGTGGGCACGGACGGCCGGGACAAGGTCACGCCGGAGGAGAAGGAGAAGTACCGCCTCGGCGGGGCGCCCTGCCACTGCACCGACACCATGATGATCGTGCACGTCTCGTCGGACCGGAGCCGGGCGAGCGTGGTGAGCATCCCGCGCGACAGCTACGCGGAGGTCCCCGAGCACACCGACCAGAACACCGGCGAGCACCACAACCAGCACCCCGTGAAGATCAACGCGGCGTACGCGGAGGGCGGGCCCGCGCTGACGGTGCGCACGGTGGAGCACATGACCGGCCTGAAGATGGACCACTATCTGGAGGTCGACTTCACCAGCTTCATGAAGACGGTCGACGTGCTCGGCGGGGTGCAGATCTGCACGGCCCGGCCGATGAAGGACTCCTACTCCGGTCTCGACCTCCCCGCGGGCACGCACCACCTCGACGGCGGCCAGGCGCTCCAGTACGTACGCTCCCGGCACACCGACGGGTCGGCCGATCTGGGCCGGATGCAGCGCCAGCAGAAGTTCATGGCGGCGCTGATCCACGAGGCGACCGGGTCGGGCGTGCTGATGAATCCGGTGCGCTTCCGGGAGGTCGCCTCCACGCTGCTGTCCTCGGTCCGGGCCGACCAGGGCTTCGGCGCGGAGGAGATCCTGTCGCTGGGGCGGACGATGCGGGGCTTCTCCCCGGCGTCGTCGGAGTTCGCGACCGTGCCGATCGGGCAGATGAGTTTTCCCGTGAAGGGGATCGGCTCGACGGTGAAGTGGGACCCGGTGAAGTCCCGCAAGCTCTTCATGGAGCTGCGCGAGGACCGGCCGCTGGCGCGGCCCGCCGCACGCGGCCAGGACGCCAAGGGACGGCCGCCCGGGGCGACGGTCGAGGTGGCGCCGGACCGGATCCGGGTCCAGGTCTACAACGGCACCCGCACGGACGGCCTCGGCCGCCGGGTGGACGACGCCCTGCGCGCGACGGGCTTCCGTACGACCGGGAAGCCGCTCGCGGGCGGTCCGGGCGACCTCCACCGCACGCTCGTCGAGTACGACCCGCGCTGGGACCGCTCGGCCCGGTCCCTGGCGGCGGCCCTGCCCGGCAGCGATCTGCGCCCGGTCAAGGGCCTGGGCCCCGTCATGAAGGTGACGGCGGGCACGGACTTCACGGCCGTCCGGCCGGTACGGGCGGAGGCGAGGGGCGCGGGAGAGTTCGACACGGTGACGGGCGACCAGGCGGTCTGCCCGTGACGGGGCACACCCGTGGGGCGGGGGCCACCGCACCCGGCGCTCAGTCGTCCAGGCCCTCCGCGGCCCGCTTCTCGCGGAGCTCCAGGATCGCGCGGCGCCGCGCCAGCCGGTGCGTACGGCGGATCTGCGCCTCCTGGTAGCGGCGCTCGTCCCGCTCGGTCTCCGGCAGGACCGGCGGTACCGTCCGCGGCTTCCCGTCCGAGTCGACCGCGGCGAACACCAGATAGGCCGAGCCGACCTGCTGCGCCGGGGTGGACTCGTTCCACCGCTCGGCCAGCACCCGTACCCCGACCTCCATGGAGGACCGGCCGGTCCAGTTGACCTGGGCCTTCACATGAACCAGGTCCCCGACCCGCACCGGCAGCAGGAACGCCATCTCGTCCATGGACGCCGTGACCGCCGGGCCCCCGGAGTGGCGGCCGGCCACCGCGCCCGCCGCGTCGTCCACCAGTTTCATGATCACACCGCCGTGGACCGTGCCCAGGAGATTGGTGTCATGGGCGGTCATGATGTGGCTCAGGGTGGTACGGGACGCCGAGGTCGGCTTGCCCGGAAGATCAGTCATACCGCCCAGCTTAGGCGCGCTCAGGTGTGCGCTCATCGCGCGGACATTGCATCAGCTGTGCAACAGCCCGGGCCCAGATCCCCACCCGCCCTGTCAGACACGCGGGGGACCCGTGCATGCTTGACGGCATGAACGACGGATGGTCCGACGACGACCGCGGCGAGCGCTACGGCCGCGGCAGCTCCGCCGCGCAGCCGGAGGGCCCGCGCGTGATGCGCCATGTGCAGCGCCCCGCGGGCTCCGCGCCCGCGCGCCCGCAGCGCCCGGTCCCGCCGCAGCAGCCCTCGTACGACGACGACCAGGGCTACGGACAGCAGCGGTACGGCAACGGTGTGCCCGCACCCGGCTCGTACGACAGCGGCTACAGCGACGGCCAGGTCTACGGCGCCCCCTCCGGACGCGGCCCCGGCGGGCCCGCCGGCCGGGGTCCCGGCGGCCCGGGCGGCGGGCCGGGCGCCGCGAGCTCCCCCGCGCGCCCCCGGCCGAACTGGCGGCGCCGGATCATGGTCGGCTCGCTGGTCCTGGTGGTGACCGTGGTCGGCGTCGGCGTCGGCACGTACTTCTGGGCCGACTCCAAGGTGCGCCGCGAGGTGGACCTCTCCAAGGTCATCGAGCGCCCGGGCGACGGCAAGGGCACCAACTACCTCATCGTCGGTTCGGACTCCCGCGACGGGCTGTCCAAGGACGAGAAGAAGAAGCTGCACACCGGTTCCGCCGAGGGCAAGCGGACCGACTCGATGATGATCCTGCACACCGGTGACAACGGGAACACCATGATCTCGCTGCCGCGCGACTCCTGGGTGCAGATCCCCAGCTTCAAGGGCTCCCAGTCCGGCAAGCTCTTCCCGGCCAAGGGCCACAACAAGCTGAACGCGGCGTACGCGATGGACGGCCCCGAGCTGCTGGTGCGCACCATCGAGGCCAACACCGGGCTGCACATCGACCACTACGCCGAGATCGGCTTCGCCGGCTTCGCGGACATCGTGGACGCGGTCGGCGGCGTGGAGATCGACATCCCGCAGGACATCAAGGACAGGGACTCGGGCGCCGACTTCAAGAAGGGCAAGCAGACCCTCGACGGCCAGCAGGCCCTGGCGTTCGTCCGCAACCGCCACGGCTACGCGGCGGGCGACCTGGAGCGCACCAAGAACCAGCAGCGCTTCCTGTCGGCCCTGGCCAGCCAGACGGCGACCCCGTCGACCGTGCTCAACCCCTTCAAGCTGTACCCGGTGATGGGGGCGGGCCTGGACACCCTGGTCGTCGACAAGGACATGAGCCTGTTCGACCTGGCCGACATGTTCTGGGCGATGAAGGGCGTCACCGGCGGCGGTGGCACGTCGATGAACATGCCGATATCCGGCAACGGCCCGCAGACGTCCCTGGTGTGGGACAGCGGGAAGGTCAAGCAGCTGGTGAACGAGCTGAACAACGACCAGAAGGTCACGGTGACCGCGTCGCGCTGACGTCCCATCAGGCCCGTCGGGAGCCGTCGGGAGCGGCCGGGAGCCGCTGGGAGCCGCCGGCGCGACAAGACTCACAGAGAAATCACAGGGCACTGCACAACTGCCCGCCCTTGCCCCGCTTTGCCCGCCCAACTGGCGGGCCGGGCGGGGCTTTTGGCGTGAAGAAACCTCTACTGCGGCGCTTGCTCCGGTCATACGATCACCGGCGTTCGCGCTTTCGCGCGTTCTCCCGTACTCCGAAGGGCTGTAGTGAACATTCGCCGTGCTCTGGCGACGGCCGTCGCCGCCGCTGTGACCGCGCCCGTGGTGATCCTGTCGGCGGGCCCCGCGCTCGCCGACGCCCAGCCGCCCGCGCAGACGCAGAAGAAGCCGACCGTCGCGGAGCTGGAGAAGGCCGCCGCGGCGGCGAAGAAGGTGTACGAGGACGCGGTCGCCGCCGAGGAGGTGGCGCGCAAGGCCGTGGACGCGGCGACCTCCGACACCGCGCCCCTCCATGTGAAGGCGAAGGCGGCCGGGAAGGAGGCGGGCGCCGCGACCGCCGCGAAGGCCGTCGCCGACAAGGCCGTCTCGGACGCCCAGCTCATCCTGGACAAGCTCCCCGCCGACGCGACCGCCGAGGACCGGGCCACCGCCGAGAAGACGCTGGCGGACGCCAAGAAGGACGCCGAGAAGGCGGCCGGCGTCGAGGCGACCGCGGTGGAGAAGGCCCGGGCGGCGCTCAAGGAGGCGCAGGACGCCGAGGTCGCCGCGTTCCGGGAGCTCGACCGGGCCACCAAGGCCGTCAAGGCCGCGCTCGCGGCGAAGGAGGCGGCCGACAAGGCGCTGGCGGACGCGAAGAAGGAGGCCGAGAACCCGGTCTGCGAGCCCGACACCCGGCTCACCTCGGTCCTCACCGGGCTGCCGGAGCGGCTCACCGCCGGCACCACCACCGACTTCTCGCTGCGGATCACCAACGGCACGCAGAAGAGCCTCGACAAGCTGCGGCCGTTCACCTACGTCTGGGCGGCCGACAAGAACCACCACAAGGTCTCGGGCGACCTGCTGCGTCTGAAGTGGTCCACGGCCACGTCCGGCGGCTGGAAGGACGTGGACAGCCTGCACCGCGCGGGCACGGTCGAGAACCTTGCGGCCGGCGCGCACGCCGACCTCCGGCTCCGCCTCACGCTCGACGCCAGGACGCCGGCGGGCCAGGGCTACGCCTTCGCCGCGGCCATCGTCGGGGACGCGTCCTGCGACGGCTCGCAGCCGCCGATGGAGAAGTACCCGTTCGAGATCCTCGCGGCCGGCACCAAGCCCGCCACGGGGAAGAGCACCGCGGACACCAAGCCGCTGGGCGGCACCTCCACCACCCCGCTGAACACGTCCACCACGGGCCAGCTCGCCGCCACCGGCGCCTCCTCCACCACCCCGAAGCTCGCCCTGGCGGGCGGCGCGGCGGTACTGACCGGAGCGGGCGCGATCCTGGGCGCCCGCCGCCGCCGCACCGGGGGCTGAGCCCCACTCCTGCGGCACGCTTCGGGCCCGTATCCGGGGGTTGTGGGTACGGGCCCGGGGTGTCTGCACGACGGCAGATTGAGCGCCACCACGATGCGCTGGACCTGGTGGGTCTGGGGGCCTTTTTACCGCGAGCGCCACTCCGACCTGGAACAACACCCTCTTCGCGGGGCGCCTCCCAGCATTTCCCCGGATCGTCCGTACGTGAGGTATCGCCGCTTCTGGTCACCCAAGGGACGCCACCGCATCCGCGATGAGGGTGCGGGCTGCTGCTCCCCGTGCGGCCTGTTGAGAGAGACGTCCAAAGGCACGGGCGTACAGCTCGACCTGACTCGGCTGTGTGAGCGTGGAGGCCGCGTCCAGAGTGTCGGCGTGTACCCTCCGGTCGTCGAAAATCGTGAAGGTCGGCATGGGCCACACGGCCCGTTGTTCCGAGAACGGGACGATGCCCACGGCGACGTTCTGAAGGTCCATGACCGCGAGCAGGTGGCCAAGCTGCGCCGCCATGGTTTCAGCGCTGCACAGTCGGTACCGCAACACTGGCTCCTCCAGGACGAAGGAGAACCGGCGTGCGCCCGTGTTCAGCACTTCGTTACGCCTCATGCGGGCCGCAACGGCCTCACCCACGTCATCCGGGGTTCCTCGGAAATCCGCGATGGAAGACAACAACGCGGAGGCGTACCCCGCAGTCTGAAGGAATCCAGGGATCACGTCGGAGACGTAGACGCGAAACATCTTGGTCTGCTCATACAGGTCGCCGGTGCTCTCTTGCAGACGCCGGAGGCCGGTCCGTTGAAGCCGCTTCCACTCCACATGCGCTTCGGCGGACTGCCTGTTGGCCGCGACCAGGTCGGGGGCCTGCTCCTCGGCGGCACAGGCTCGGCACCACGCTCGGATGTCGGCGTCGGAGGGAGGTGTCTTCGCGTTCTCGATCCGGGATGACTTCGACTCCGACCAGCCGCACCTGAAGGCCAGCTCCCGCCCGCTGATCTCCGCGTCCTTCCGGATCTCTCGCAGGCGACCCGCAAGCTTCTCTCGGGCCTTCTGAGCACGTGAAGAGGGATGCGGGGGCATGGAGCCGCTCTCGTCAGACCTTGTACTGGTGGTGTGGGACTGCTCGCTCCCAGACGGCTTCAAAGGCAGCGGAGCACAATTTCACGGCTTCCGGGTCCGCTGTGATCTCGTCCTCCACCACCACGCCGTCACCCGAGAAGTGGTGCACCCGAAGCAGCGCGTCATCGAACAGCCAGAAGTCGTTTCCGGGCAGTGGGACGGTCGTGACTCGTCGCCGGGGCAGCCAACGGACTTGCTCTCCTGCCGTTACGTTGGCATGAGTGACGTAGTGCTCCCACCGGATGTAGTCCGATACCGGCTCGGAGACCACTCGGGCCCGGCGGATCACCACGCCCCTTGCCACTGTGTCTGCGATCAATTGGTCATAGGGATGCCACCAGGATTCGCGGTCCTCCCAGTTGATCCGCTCGCCCCGCTTCCACGCCTCGAACCGGTCGGTGGTGGCGTATGAGTCGCGCAACTCCAGGTGGACGGCGGAACGCTCGCACTGGCCAAGCAGGTCAGCGAAGCTGGGCACGCTCGACGGCATCACATGCCTCCCTGATCATCGGAATCATTCGGGCCGGAATCCTGACGATGGCCTCACTGTCGGGCACCGGACCGTTCGCGGGGCTGGTTCCCTCGCACTCCGCCTGAGTCTCGGGGGTCGGCTTCCACCCCTGCAACAAGATCTCCTGAGCTTCTGCGTCCGCCCACACGGTGGGGCAGTGGTCCCGGTCGGTGTCAGGGTCGATGCCGACGAACTCTGCGGCCATGGCTGGCTCCCTGGACTTAGTGCTTGCTCGGACTTGCACGAGCATCGTTGCCAGCGGAATTGGCGTCAATACCGCTACCTGCCAAGCCAATTGCGGTGCAAGCCCATGCAAGAACGTGGACGGGTGACATCGCCTGAGAGAACGATGACTCCATGCCGACCGACAAAAAGCCCAGCCAGCAGACCGCGTCCAGCGGTTGGCGGATGGACCCCATTCCAAGCCGTCCGGCGTACCGGCATGAGGACGGGAACATTCGCGTGCCGATGTGGCTGACGAAGAAGGGTCGGCACATGGCGGACACCGAAATGGTTCTGCTCCCGTCTGAGGCCGCCCTACTGGCCGACAATCTGACCAACGCCATGAGGGACAACCCCCGGTCGATGCTGCACGAGCTGTTTCGGGAGAGCGCGACGGCTCTTGCCCCGGGGGTCGTGTACGTGTCGAAGCCGGATCAGTACCGGCTCTGAGGCGTCCTCCGTGATCAAACCCGCGAAGTGGCACCACGATGACGGCTCACTCCTGCGGTGCAGAGGCGAAGCAATGAAGGAGCCCCGGCCAAATATGGGCCGGGGCTCCTTCATTGCTTGGTCAGAGGAGTGCTCGGAAGGGGCTGCTGGAGCCTTCGAGCGGTTCCGGGCGCTTCGGTTGCCGTGCGGGCATCAGGGCGTGCTCGCACGGTAGGCGTCCATCCGCACAACCGTGACGCAGCAACCCGCGAGCCCATCGAAACCAGCCGCTGACCTGCGAAAATCCTGCTACGGCAGGTTCCTCGCCATCACGATGCGCTGGACCTGGTTCGTGCCCTCGTAGATCTGCGTGATCTTGGCGTCGCGCATCATCCGCTCCACCGGGTAGTCACGGGTGTAGCCGTAGCCGCCGAGGAGCTGGACGGCGTCCGTGGTGGCCTCCATGGCGACGTCGGAGGCGAAGCACTTCGCCGCCGCGCCCAGGTACGTCAGATCCGCGTCGCCGCGCTCGGACGCCGCGGCTGCCTGGTAGGTCAGGGCGCGGGCGGCCGAGATCTTCATCGCCATGTCGGCGAGCATGAACTGGATGCCCTGGAACTCGGCGATCGGCTTGCCGAACTGCTTGCGCTCCTGGACGTAGCCCTTGGCGTAGTCGAGGGCGCCCTGCGCGATGCCGAGGGCCTGGGCCGCGATGGTGATGCGGGTGTGGTCCAGGGTCTTCATCGCGGTGGCGAAGCCGGTGCCCTCCGCGCCGATCATGCGGTCGGCGGGGATACGGACGTTGTCGAGGTAGACCTCGCGCGTCGGGGAGCCCTTGATGCCGAGCTTCTTCTCCGGGGCGCCGAAGGAGACACCCGGGTCGGACTTCTCGACCACGAACGCGGAGATGCCCTTCGAGCGCTTCTCCGGGTCGGTGACGGCCATCACCGTGTAGTAGTCGGAGACGCCCGCGTTGGTGATCCAGCGCTTGACGCCGTTGAGCACCCAGAAGTCGCCGTCGCGGACCGCGCGGGTCTTCATGCCCGCCGCGTCCGAGCCTGCGTCCGGCTCCGAGAGGCAGTACGAGAACATCGCGTCGCCCTTGGCCAGCGGGCCCAGGTACTTCTTCTTCAGCTCCTCGGAGCCGGAGAGGATCACCGGGAGCGAGCCGAGCTTGTTCACGGCCGGGATGAGGGAGGAGGAGGCGCAGACACGGGCCACCTCCTCGATCACGATGACGGTGGCGAGCGCGTCGGCGCCGGCGCCGCCGTACTCCTCGGGGACGTGCACGGCGTGCAGGTCGTTCGCGACCAGGGCGTCCAGCGCCTCCTGCGGGAAGCGGGCCTCCTCGTCGACCTCGGCCGCGAACGGCGCGATCTTCGCCTCGGAGAGCGAGCGGATCGCGTCGCGGAGCATGTCGTGTTCTTCGGACGGGCGGTACAGGTCGAAATCAGCCGTTCCGGCCAAGGTGACTCACTCCCCAAGGGCGCTAACTACCGTTAAGTAACCTCAATTTTAGTGGGGTGTACGGCTCGCGGCATACGTGAGTTTGACGACAGGCGGACGAAGTCCGTGATCAAGGGGGATCGCAGGCCGCGCAGGGGCCCGACTATGCTCGGGCAGCGCCCTCAAGCCCGTACCTTCCAGGAGTACCGCATGGCCCTCAAGATCACTGTGATCGGCACCGGATACCTCGGGGCCACCCACGCCGCGGCCATGGCGGAGCTGGGGTTCGAGGTGCTCGGCCTCGACGTGGTCCCCGAGAAGATCGAGCTGCTGGCGCAGGGGCGCGTGCCGATGTACGAGCCGGGCCTGGAGGAGCTGCTCGCCCGGCACGTCGCCGGGATCGAGGGCTCCAGCGGGCGGCTGCGCTTCACCACCTCCTGGGAGGAGGTCGGCGCCTTCGGCGATGTGCACTTCGTCTGCGTGAACACTCCGCAGAAGCATGGCGAGTACGCGTGCGACATGTCCTACGTCGACTCCGCCTTCGCCTCCCTCGCCCCGCATCTGCGCGAGGGCGCGCTGGTGGTGGGCAAGTCGACCGTGCCGGTCGGGTCCGCCGCCCGGCTGGCCGCCGCGCTGCCCGAGGGCGTGGAGCTGGCCTGGAACCCCGAGTTCCTGCGCGAGGGCTTCGCCGTGAACGACACCCTGCACCCCGACCGGATCGTGGTCGGCGTGGAGAGCGAGCGCGCCGAGAAGCTGCTGCGCGAGGTGTACGGAACGCCGGTCGCCGAGGGCTCCCCCTTCGTGGTGACCGACTTCCCCACGGCCGAGCTGGTGAAGACCTCCGCGAACTCCTTCCTCGCCACCAAGATCTCCTTCATCAACGCCATGGCCGAGGTGTGCGAGGCCGCCGACGGCGACGTGGTGAAGCTGGCCGAGGCGATCGGGCACGACGAGCGCATCGGCTCGAAGTTCCTGCGGGCCGGGATCGGCTTCGGCGGCGGCTGTCTGCCCAAGGACATCCGCGCGTTCATGGCCCGGGCCGGTGAGCTCGGCGCCGACCAGGCGCTCACCTTCCTGCGCGAGATCGACTCCATCAACATGCGCCGGCGCGGCCAGATGGTCGAGATGGCGCGCGAGGCGCTCGGCGGTGGGTCCTTCCTGGGCAAGCGGGTCGCCGTACTGGGCGCGACCTTCAAGCCGGACTCCGACGACGTACGCGACTCGCCCGCCCTGAACGTGGCCGGGCAGATCCACCTCCAGGGCGGCCAGGTCACCGTCTACGACCCCAAGGGCATGGACAACGCCCGCCGCCTCTTCCCCACGCTCGGATACGCCGACACGGCGCTGGCCGCGGTCCGGGGCGCGGACGTGGTGCTCCACCTCACCGAGTGGCGCGAGTTCCGCGAGCTGGACCCGGCGGCACTGGGCGAGGTGGCCGACGCCCGGATCGTCCTGGACGGGCGGAACGCGCTGGACGCGGTGAAGTGGCGCGAGGCGGGCTGGACGTTCCGGGCGATGGGGCGCCCGCGGGCGTAGGG
>NZ_JBJHPC010000243.1:0-10344 GCF_045257485.1 Streptomyces sp. YS-3
CTCTCCCCCGGCCCGCTCCAACCTCCCCCGCATCGTCGCCGCCAGCCTCATCGGCACGACCATCGAGTGGTACGACTTCTTCCTGTACGGGTCGGCCGCCGCGCTCGTCTTCAACAAGCTCTTCTTTCCCGGTTCCGACCCGCTCGTCGGCACACTGCTCTCGTTCCTGACGTATGCCGTCGGCTTCGCCGCCCGGCCGCTGGGCGCCCTGGTCTTCGGGCACTTCGGCGACCGGGTCGGGCGCAAGAAGCTGCTCGTGCTGAGTCTGCTCATGATGGGCGGCGCGACCTTCTCCATCGGGCTGCTGCCGACACACGCCACCGTCGGCTCCGCCGCTCCCGTGCTGCTGACCGCGCTGCGGCTGGTGCAGGGGTTCGCGCTCGGCGGGGAGTGGGGCGGGGCCGTCCTGCTGGTGTCGGAGCACGGGGACGCGCGGCGGCGCGGGTTCTGGGCGTCCTGGCCGCAGACCGGGGCGCCCGCCGGGCAGTTGCTCGCCACCGGGGTGCTCTCGGCCCTCACCGCCCTGCTCTCCGACGACGCCTTCCTCTCCTGGGGCTGGCGGGTGCCGTTCCTGCTGTCCGGCGTGCTGGTGCTCGTCGGTCTGTGGATACGGCTCTCGGTCGACGAATCCCCCCTGTTCAAGGCCGCGTTGGAGCGCGCCGAGGCACGGCGGGCCGCCGAGCCGGACCAGGTGGCGGAGAAGCTGCCGCTCGTCGCCGTGCTGCGCGACCACTGGCGCGATGTGCTGGTCGCGATGGGCGCGCGGATGGCGGAGAACATCAGCTATTACGTGATCACCGCGTTCATCCTCGTGTACGCGACGACCTCGGCCGGGATGGCCAAGCAGACCGCGCTCAACGCCGTACTGATCGCCTCCGCCGTCCACTTCGCGGTGATCCCCGCCTGGGGCGCGCTCTCCGACCGGGTCGGGCGCCGGCCCGTCTACCTGATCGGCGCGGTGGGTGTGGGTGCCTGGATGTTCCCCTTCTTCTCGCTGATCGACACGGGCGACTTCGGCAACCTCGTCCTCGCGGTCACCGTCGGGCTCTTCTTCCACGGCGCCATGTACGCGCCCCAGGCCGCCTTCTTCACCGAGATGTTCGCGACCCGGATGCGCTACTCGGGCGCCTCCATCGGTGCCCAGTTCGCCTCGGTGGCGGCCGGCGCGCCCGCCCCGCTGATCGCCACCGCTTTGCTGAAGGACTACGACAGCTCCACCCCCATCGCCCTCTACGTCGTCGCGGCGGCCCTCCTTACGGTGATCGCGCTGATCTGTGCCCAGGAGACGCGCCACCGCGACCTGGCGGAGGACGACGCCGAGAGCCGCTCGGAGGACTCCGTCAGCGTCTGACGGCCGACGACATCAGATGGAGCCGCAGCGCCAGCTGGATCTCCAGCGCTCGGGCCGGACACTGCCAGTCCGGCCCGAGCAGCCTGCCTATCCGCTCCAGCCGCTGGGCCACGGTGTTCACATGGACGTGCAGGTCGTCCTTGGTACGCGCCGGGCTCATCCCGCTCGCGAAGTACGCGTCGAGGGTGCGCACCAGGTCGGTGCCGCGCTTCGCGTCGTACGCCACGACCGCGCCGAGTGTCCGGTCGACGAAGCCCTCGATGTCCCGGGTGTCCGCGAGGAGCAGGCCGAGGAAGCCGAGGTCCTGGGCAGCCGCTCCCTCGCCCGGGCGGCCGAGCAGGCGCAGCGCCTCCAGACAGCGGCGCGCCTCCGCGTACGCCTCGGCTGTCGCGCCGGGGCGGGCCGCCGGGGCCTCGACGGGGGCCGAGGCGCCCACGGTGACCCGCTCGTGCAGAGCGCCGCCGAGCTGTCTGGCCACCTGCCGGGCGGCCTCGGCCGGGGTGTCGGCGGGGCCCAGCGGGAGCAGCAGCACCGTGCCGCCGTCGCGGGTCGCGGCCAGGCCGTGCCGGGTCGCCGCCAGATGCGCGGCGGCCGACCCCATCCGCTGCCGGTCGGCGGTGCGCCGCTCGGCCGTGCCGTCCTCGGGGCTCTCGATCCGGGCGGCGAGGACCACATGCGGCGCGTCCAGGTCGGCCCGCAGCCGGGCGGCACGGTCGCGCAGCAGCCGGGGGTCGCGGCCGGGCGCGTCGAGCAGGTCGTCCAGGAGCTCGCCGCGCACGCGCTGTTCGGCCTCGCCGGCCGAGCGCCGGGCGAGCAGCAGCAGTGAGGTGACCATGGCGGCCCGCTCCAGGGTGCGCCGGTCCACCGGGTCGAGCGCCGGGTGGCCGCGCAGCACCAGCGCGCCCAGCACCTCGTCGCCCGCCGCGACCGTGGCCACCCAGTCCCTTCCGTTCCGGACCGCGTGGCCGTCCGTACCGGTCAGGTCGAGGGCGGCGAAGGCGGCCGAGTCGGGCTCGGCGAACTCGACCGTGCCGTCGAGGACTTCGGAGACCGCCCTCGCCACGTCGTGCACCCCGCCGCCGCGCAGCACCAGTTCGGTGAGCCGGTCGTGGACCTCGGAGGCGCGCTCCAGGACCGCGCTGTGGTCGCGGATGATCTCGTTGGCGCGCTCCAGCTCGGCCAGCGCCGAACGGGTCTCGGCGAGCAGGTTGGCGGTGTCGATGGCGACGGCGGCGTGCGCCGCGAAGGAGCCGAGCAGGGCGATCTCCTCGCGCGCGAAGACACGGCTGTGCCGGTCGGCGGCGAACAGCACACCGATGACGCTGCTGCCGAGCGTCAGCGGCACGCCGAGGATCGCGACCAGGCCCTCGTCGCGCACCCCGGTGTCGATGGTCCGGGTGTGGCGGAAGCGCTCGTCGTCGAAGTAGCTCGACGTCACATACGGGCGGGCAGTCTGGGCGACGAGGCCGCCGAGGCCCTCGCCCATGCCGAGCCGCAGCTGCTGGAAGCGGGCGGCCACCGATCCCTCGGTGACCCGCATATACGTGTCGCCCGCCACCGGGTCGTTGAGGCTGAGGTAGGCGACCTCGGTGCCCAGCAGGGATCGCGCGCGCTGCACGATCGCGCGCAGCACCGCGTCCAGATCGCGCAGGCCCGCCAGGTCGTGCGCGGTCTCGAAGAGGGCGGACAGCTCGGCCTCGCGGCGCCTTCGGCCCTCCAGGTCGGCGCGGACCCGCAGGGCGAGCTGCCGGGCGGACTCCAGCACGGCCAGCGCCTGGGGTCCGGCCCCGTCGGCGCGGGCCAGCAGCGCGGGCCGGTCGTACGCCTCGGCCGCCGCGCCGCGCGCCAGGAGCTCCAGGTAGGGAGCCTCCGCGTACTCGGTGGACTGCGGGTGATCGTGGGACATGTTCACAGGGATACCTGCCGTACGGACGGCCGCGCCAGCCCTGTGGACAACTCTTGGCAGGCGCCGGTCAAGAGGCGGAGGTGCGGTGGTGGCGCGGCGGCGGACCGTGCCGGAGTGCGCCGGGCGGGCGTCAGTGCGCGGTCCAGCCGCCGTCCAGGGCGAGCGAGGTGCCGGTGATGAAGGAGGCCTGCGGGGTGCAGAGGTAGGCGACGGCCTCGGCGACCTCGGACGGCTCGACCAGCCGTTTGAGCGCCGAGTCCTTGAGCAGCACCTCGGCCAGGACGCGTTCCCGCGGGATGCCGTGGGCAGCCGCCTGGTCGGCGATCTGCCGCTCGACGAGCGGGGTGCGGACATAGCCGGGACTGACGCAGTTGGAGGTGACGCCGTGCGGGGCGCCCTCCAGGGCGGCGGTCTTGGAGAGCCCTTCGAGGCCGTGCTTGGCCGCGACATAGGCCGACTTGTACGCGGAGGCCCGCAGCCCGTGCACCGAGGAGATGTTGACGATCCGCCCCCAGCCCTGCCCGTACATATGCGGCAGGGAGCCTCTGATCAGCCGGAACGGCGCTTCCAGCATCACCGTGAGCACGGTGTGGAACACCTCGGGCGGGAACTGCTCGATGGGGCGCACCAGTTGCAGCCCCGCGTTGTTCACCAGGATGTCGGTGCCGGTGGCGGCCTGCTCGGCGGCTTCGAGGTCGGTGAGGTCCAGGACCAGCGGCTCGATCGAGCCGGCGAGGCCCGCGCCCCGTGCGGCCAGGGCTTCGAGGCCCTCGGCGTCCCGGTCGACGGCCCGCACCTTGGCGCCGGCGGTCACCAGGCGCAGCGCGCAGGCCCGGCCGATGCCGCCGGCGGCCCCGGTGACCAGGGCGGTACGGCCGCCCAGGTCGAGGTCGATGGACGCGGGGACGGGACCAGGTGTGGTGGGCGTGGTCATGCTGTCGACCCTAGGCAGGGCGGCTGCCCCCACCCATGTGGTCCGAGCCCATACTTCAGCGCTCGGTCGTAGGCGCGAACCATGTGGGGTCATCGGTCATGGCCTGCTTGATCCGGAACAGCGCGAACTCGTCCAGCTCCGGCAGCGCGTCGACCGGGAACCAGCCGACCTCCAGGGACTCGTCGTCGTTGACCCGCGCCTCGCCGCCGACGGCCCGGCACCGGAAGCAGATGTCCATGAACTGGCAACGGTCGCTGTTGGGGTAGGTGACCGGGGGCAGCGCGTCCACCAGGACGACCTTCTCCACCACGCACCGCACGGCGGCCTCTTCGTAGACCTCGCGCACGGCCGTCTCGGCGGGCTGCTCGCCCGGTTCCGGTATGCCGCCGATGATGGACCACTCACCGGTGTCGACGCGCCGGCCGAGCAGCACCCGGCCCTCGTCGTCGAAGACGACCACGCTGACCCCGGGCAGGAACAGCAGTTGATGGCCGGCCGAGGCCCGGATCTCGCGGATGAAGTCTGGTGTCGCCATGCCTACGACCCTAACGACCCCCGCCGACATCGGTCCCCGGGGCGCGGCGCGCGCGGACCGTACGGCTCACCGCCCAGCCGAGACCTGCCGCGGCGAGCGCCACCAGGGCCCACTCGGGCGCGGTGCCCAGACGGGTCGCCGGGGTCCGGGAGGAGCGCAGCGGCACCTTGGCCACCAGCGAGTCCGGGGTGAACATCCCGGTCTTCTGGACGACTTCCCCGTCCGGCATGATCACCGCGCTGACCCCGCTGGTCACCGGGACGGTGACGGTCCGGCTGTGCTCGACCGCGCGCACCCGCGACATGGCGAGCTGCTGGTACGTCATCTCGCTGCGGTCGAAGGTCGCGTTGTTGCTCGGTACGGAAATGATCTGCGCGCCATGGGTGACGGTGTCGCGCACGGCCCAGTCGAAGGCCGCCTCGTAGCAGGTGGCGATGCCGACCCGGGTGCCCGCCATGTCGAAGACACCGGCCTTGGTACCGCGGCTGAAGTCCTGGCGCACCATGGAGACATAGCCGGGACTGAACTGCTTGATGAGGCCGCGCAGCGGGATGTACTCGCCGAAGGGCTGGATCTGCCGCTTGTCGTAGGTGGCTCCGGGGCCCGTCCTGGGGTCCCACAGCACCTGCTCGTTGAAGAGCTGTCCGTCGGGGCGCTCGACGACCGCGCCCACCGAGATGGGCGCGCCGATCGCCTTGGCGGCCCGGTCGATGTCGTTGTACGCCTGGGCGTCGGTGTACGGGTCGACGTCCGAGGAGTTCTCCGGCCAGAGCACGAAGTCGGGCTTGGCGGCCTTGCCCGCCCTGACCCGGTCGGCGAGGCGCAGGGTCTCACGGATGTGGTAGTCGAGCACCGCGCGGCGCTGCTCGTTGAAGTCCAGGCCCAGGCGCGGCACATTGCCCTGGATCACGGCGACCGTGGCGGTGCCCTTCTCGGCCGCGTCGCTGACCAGCCCGGTCGCGGCGAGCGCGGCGGCGACGGGGGCGAGCAGGGTGGCCAGGGCGACGGCCGCGGCTCCCCCGCGCACGGCTCCGGTGGCGCGCAGGCGCGAAGCCTGGCGCACGCACTCGTACAGCCCGAAGCCGCACAGGACGACGGCGAAGCCGAGGACGGGCGTGCCGCCCAGGGCGGCGAGCGGCAGGAACACCCCGTCCGCCTGGCCGAAGGCCAGTTTGCCCCAGGGGAAGCCGCCGAACGGCACACGCGCGCGTGCCGCCTCGGAGGCGATCCACATGGCCGCGGCCCACACCGGCGCTCCGGGCAGCCGTGACACCACCGCCATCCCGGCACCGGCGGCGGCGACCCCGAGCGCCTCGATGGCCGCGAGGGCCAGCCAGGGGCCCGGGCCGACCTCCACGCCCGTCCAGACGAGCAGGGGCAGCAGGAAGCCGAGACCGAAGAGGTAGCCGAGACCGAACCCGGCCTTCCAGGTACGCCCGCGCAGGCATCCGGCGAGGAGGGCGAAGGCGGGCACCGCCAGCCACCACAGGGGCCGGGGCGGGAAGCTCAGGTACAGGAGCACACCGGACAGCGCGGCCGTGGCGGGCCGGACGAGCCGGTGCAGCAGCCGACGGCCGCGCGAGGCGGGGGCGGGCTGCGGTTCGAGCTGCTCTGGCTCGGCTGTGGGGGTGGTGGTCGTGCTCACCCGGCGGAGTCTACGGCCGGGAGCTGTGTCGGCGTCAGACCGGTTCGTACAGTAACCGTCCATATGCGCACGAGCACGGTCGGGGACGCGCGCGAGACCGTACGTACGCGCGCGTAGGGGCTGCGGTCCGCACACCGCACCGGAACGTTTCCGCACGATCTGTACCCAGATCGTGCCCGACACCACTACGGTGTGCGCAGTCCGTAGACGGCCGGGGGGCGGGGATGAGCGCAGCGACAGGCCGGTCCGCCGCACCCGGACGCCGGACCGGGCCGGATCTCGCCGGCGTCCTGGCACTCGGCGCCTGCGCGGGCTGGTCGCTGGTCACGGCGGCCGGGCGGGAGGCCCGGCCCGAAGGCGTCCTGCTGGCGGTGCTCGCGGTGGCCGCCGGGTACGCGCTGGGCAGGATCAGCGGCAGCCTGGCACCCGTGGCGACGGCGACCTGCGCCGCGACCACGGGCCTGTTCCTCGCCTATGCCTCCCGGGACGGCGCTCCCGGCGCCACGGTGGATCCCCTCCCCGGCCACATCGGCGTCTCCGCCGCGCTTCCCGCCCTGGCCGCCGGTGCGGCATGCTGCGGCGCCTGGGCGGCCCGTACGGCTGCGGCCCGCCTCGCGCTGCGGCTGCTCGCCGCGGGGTGCGCGGGCACGGCCCTCGCGCTCGGCTCGGCGGCGGGGTGCGCGGCGGCGCTCGGCATCCTGCTGTGCTCGCTGGCGGCGGCCCGGATGCGGCACCGGACGGTGGGTCTCGCCGGTCTCGCGGCCGTCGCCGCACTGGTGGCGGTGGGTTCGGTCGCGGTGGCGGAGGACGTGCTGCCCGCCGGGCTCACCGTCTCCCTGGAGGGACAGCTGACGCCGGAGCGCGTGCTCCTGTGGCGGGACGCGGTGGACCTGGCCGAGGAGCATCCCCTGCGGGGCACGGGCCCCGACCGGTTCGGCGGGCTGAGCCCGGTGGCGCGGCAGTCGCCGGTCGCCGCCGGCAAGCCGCACTCCGCACTGCTCCAGCAGGCGTCCGAGCAGGGCGTGGTGGGCACCGGGCTGCTCGCGGCCACCTACGGCTGGATCCTGTACGCGCTGTGGCGCTCGCCCCGCGCCACCCCGGTCGTACTCACGGCGGGCGCGGCGCTCACCGCGCTGGCCGCCTTCGCCTGCGTCGGCAACGCGCTGAGCTTCTCCCCGGTGACCATGGGCGCGGGCCTGCTGGCGGGCCTGGCCACCGCGCGTCCACAGGGTGAGGGTCAGCAGGAGGCGGACCGGGAGGACGAGGTCGCGCACGCGGGCGGGTGAGGGCGTACGCGCGGGCTGGTCGGGTGTGGTCGCGTACGCGCGCGTAGGTGCCGCTTTCGCGTGCGCGGTGCGTGGGTGGTCCGTACGTGGCCCGTACGTGGTCCGTACGGATGGAGAGCGACGGATGACAGGGCGGCATACATACAGAAGGGGGAGTGCGCCCCCGGGGACAGATCAGGCGCCGGCGCGCTCGGTGGTGCCGAGGAGGCGCAGACGGGCGCGGATGATGCGGACCGCGGCCTCGGCGTCGTCCACCGTCACGGTGAAGACGCGACCGTCCCCGAGCCGCAGCACCAGGCCCTCGCCCCGGCGTACGACCACGGCGGTGCCCTTCTCCGGACGCCAGCGGTAGCCCCAGCCGCCCCACTGGCGCGGGGTGACACGGGGCGCGAAGTCCGCGTCCACCACCTCGGCGAGCGAGATGCGGCGGCGCGGCAGACCGATGTGGCCGCAGCGCACTTCCAGGCAGTCGTCCTCCACCTTGACCGCCACATGGACGAAGGCGAGTGTTCCGTAGATGACCAGGAGCCCGGCGGCGACACAGCCGATCACGGACATGAGCAGCGGGGCGACACCGGACGTCCAGGTGGAGTCGACGGCCAGCTCCACACCGAGCGCCACACAGGCCGCGCCCGCCGCGGCGAGCAGCCACTGGACACGATTGGTCGCACGACCGGCCCAGATCACCGGCTGCGGAGTGAGCGTCGGCGCACAGGGATCGTGGTCGTGCGCCGGAGGCTCGGGGGAAGGGTCCCTCATGCCTAGCAGAGTACTCAGAATCCACTGAACCGGCAGTGACGCCACTCTCAGTGACCGGTGTCACGGTCAGCCGGAGACGGTGACCTTCTGCAGGAGCAGGCCTTCCGGATAACCGAGCGCGGTGTCCGAGAGGGTGCCCGTGCGGCCGTTGAGCAGCACGGTCAGCTCCCCGGTCGGGGCCGCGTCCGGGGCGGCCTCCACTCCGGCCCTGCGCAGCGCCTGGGCGGCGACCGCCGAAGCACTGGCGTACAGGCCGGGTGCGGCCCGACCCGGCCCGCGGACGGCCTCGCGGACCCGCTCGGCGACCAGCTCGTAATGGGTGCAGCCCAGGACGACGTCCCTTACGTCCTCGGGGGTCCGCTCGGCCGCCGCGGCGATGGCCAGCTCGATCGCGGGCTCGTCGCCGTGCTCGATCGCGTCCGCGAGGCCGGGGCACGGCACCTCGGTCACCTCGACACCGGCGGCGAACTCACGGATCAGCCCGCGCTGGTAGGGGCTGCCGGTGGTGGCCGGGGTGGCCCAGATGGCGACGGGGCCGCCGTTGGCCGCGGCCGGCTTGATCGCCGGTACGGTCCCGATCACCGGGATACCCGGTTCGAGCTCGGCGCGCAGCGCCGGAAGGGCGTGCACCGAGGCGGTGTTGCAGGCCACGATCAGGACATCCGGCCGCAACTCCGCCGCGGCGCGCGCCACGGCGAGCGCGCGGGCCGTGACGTCCTCGGGCGTACGCGGGCCCCACGGCATGCTGTCGGGGGCGGAGGAGAGGACGAGGTCGGCGTCCGGCCGCAGCCGGCGCACGGCGGCGGCTGCCGCCAGCAGGCCGATTCCGGAGTCCATGAGCGCGATCTTCACCCGGTCACCATAGTCGACCGCCCTTGCGCACCGGCTCAGGTGGTGCAGACTGCGGCGGATGAGCGCCCTCGCATGGATCGCCGCGGTGTCCCTCGTCTGCTGGCTCTGGCTGCTGCTCGGCCAGGGCTTCTTCTGGCGCACCGACCAGCGGCTGCCCGCCCGGTCCGCCCCATCGGACTGGCCGTATGTCGCCGTCGTCGTCCCGGCCAGGGACGAGGCCCAGGTGCTGCCGCACAGTCTGCCCACGCTCCTCGCCCAGGACTATCCGGGCGAGGCGGAGATCTTCCTCGTCGACGACGGGAGTTCGGACGGCACCGGTGAGCTGGCGCGGGCGCTGGCCGCGCGCGAGGAGTGCGCGCTGCCGCTGACCGTGGTCGAGCCGGGCGAGCCGGCGCCCGGCTGGACGGGGAAGCTGTGGGCGCTGCGGCAGGGCATCGCGCTGGCCCGCGCGCGCGAGCCCGAGTACCTGCTGCTCACCGACGCCGACATCGCCCATGAGCCGGACAGCCTGCGGGAGTTGGTGGCCGCGGCCCGCTCGGGCGGGCTCGACCTGGTGTCGCAGATGGCGCGGCTGCGAGTGGCGAGCGGCTGGGAGCGGCTGGTGGTGCCGGCCTTCGTCTACTTCTTCGCGCAGCTCTACCCCTTCCGCTGGATCAACAGCCCCGGCGCGCGCACGGCGGCGGCGGCCGGGGGCTGCGTCCTGCTGCGCACGGAGGCCGCGGAGCGGGCCCGCATTCCGGAGTCGGTACGCCAGGCAGTCATCGACGACGTCTCGGTGGCGCGCGCGGTGAGCCGCTCGGGCGGACGGATCTGGCTGGGGCTGGCGGAACGCGTCGACAGCGTGCGCCCCTATCCGCGCCTCGCCGACCTGTGGCGGATGATCGCGCGCAGCGCCTACGCCCAGCTGCGGCACAGTCCGCTCCTGCTGCTCGGCACGGTCGCGGGGCTCGCGCTCGTCTACCTGGCGCCGCCGGTCGCGCTGGTCGCCGGGGTGATCCTGGGCGACGCGGCGGCGCCAGGTAGACGAGCGCGAGCCCCGCGACCGTGCCGAGCAGCAGGAGCGGACTGTGCCGCAG
>NZ_JBJHPC010000244.1:0-10330 GCF_045257485.1 Streptomyces sp. YS-3
TAGGCCGGGGGTGCCGCCCGGATCCCGCGGCCTACCACGGCTCCCGCGGATCCCGGGGGATCGCGGCGCGGGCGGGAGCGGGCGCGAGCCTTAGCATGTCGGAACCACGATGGGGGAGGCCCATGTCAGACAACCGCGATCAGCCGTCCCAGGGCGCGGAGCCCGTGGACCCGTGGGCGCCGCCGGCATGGACGTCACCGTCGGCTGGTCATGCACCGGCTTCTCCAGCGGAACCTTCCGCTCCGGCGGCGCCCACGGGTCCACGGGCTCCGCGCCCTGGGACGGCTGATCGCGGTTGTCTGACATGGGCCTCCCCCATCGTGGTTCCGACATGCTAAGGCTCGCGCCCGCTCCCGCCCGCGCCGCGATCCCCCGGGATCCGCGGGAGCCGTGGTAGGCCGCGGGATCCGGGCGGCACCCCCGGCCTAACATGATCCCCGACGAGCGAAGCCGACAGCCGCGGAGGAAGAACCATGACCGATCTGCACCCGTTCATCGCGGGGCTGCCCAAGGCAGAGCTCCATGTGCACCACGTCGGCTCGGCCTCCCCCCGTATCGTCGCCGAACTCGCCGCCCACCACCCGGACTCGAAGGTCCCCACCGACCCCGAGGCCCTCGCGGACTACTTCACGTTCACCGACTTCGCGCACTTCATCGAGGTCTACCTCTCGGTCGTCGACCTGATCCGCACCCCCGAGGATGTGCGGCTTCTCACGTACGAGGTCGCCCGCGACATGGCCCGGCAGAACATCCGGTACGCCGAGCTGACCATCACCCCCTTCTCCTCCACCCGCCGCGGCATCGACGAGCGCGCCTTCATGGACGCGATCGAGGACGCCCGCAAGGCGGCCGAGAAGGAGCTCGGCACGGTCCTGCGCTGGTGCTTCGACATCCCGGGCGAGGCCGGTGTGGAGGCGGCGGCCGAGACGGCCCGGCTCGCCACCGCCGACGGCATCCGCCCCGAGGGCCTGGTCTCCTTCGGCCTCGGCGGCCCCGAGATCGGCGTACCGCGCCCGCAGTTCAAGCCCTACTTCGACCAGGCCATCGCCGCCGGGCTGCACTCGGTGCCGCACTCGGGCGAGTCCACCGGCCCGCAGTCCATCTGGGATGCCCTGCGCGACCTGCGCGCCGAGCGCATCGGCCACGGCACCAGCGCCACCCAGGACCGCGACCTCCTCCAGCACCTCGCCGACCACCGGATCGCCCTGGAGGTCTGCCCGACCTCCAACCTGGCGACCCGTGTCGTCACGGACATCGAGCGGCACCCGATAAGGGAGATGGTCCAGGCGGGCGTGCTGGTCACGGTCAACAGCGACGACCCGCCGATGTTCGGCAGCGACCTCAACAACGAGTACGCGGTCGCCGCCCGTCTGCTGGAGCTGGACGAGCGCGGCGTGGCCGGCCTGGCCAGGAACGCCGTCGAGGCGTCCTTCCTGGACGAGGCGGGCAAGGCGCGGCTCACCGCCGAGATCGACGACTACACCGCTCGGTGGCTCGCGCGGTAACGCCCGACCACAATGGGCCCATGCGCACCGTGACTGCCGTGGCCCACCGCGGCGACCCCTACCGCGTCCGCGAGAACACGCTCCCGTCGATCCACTCGGCGCTGGAGCGGGGCGCGGACGTGGTCGAGATCGACGTACGGCTCACCCGCGACGGCGTCCCCGTACTGCTCCACGACGACACCCTGGAGCGGCTCTGGGGCCACGACCGCCCGCTGTCCTCCCTGGTGTACGAGGACGTGCGCGAGCTGACCCGCTCCGGTGTGCCCACGCTGCGCGCCGCCCTGGCGGCGGCGGGCGCGCACCGGCTGATGATCGATCTGCCGGGGGCGACCGAGGCGGCGGTGCGCGCGGTGGTCGCCACGGTGCGGGAGTGCGGCGCGGCCGACCGCGTCGCCTACTGCGCGGGCGCGTCCACCATGCTGAAGGTCCGCGCCGCCGACCCGTCCGCCGAGATCTCCCTCACCTGGACGACCCTGGCCCCGCCGCGCCCCGAGCTGATCGCCGCGGTCGGGCCGCGGTCGCTCAACTACCGCTTCGGGCTGATGAGTGCGGAGCTGGCGGCGCGGATCCACCGGGACGGGATGCTGGTGTCGGTGTGGACGGCGGACACCCGGCGCACGATGCGGCGGCTGATCGGACAGGGCGTGGACGCGATCACCACCAACCGGCTGGACGCGCTGCACGCGGTCCTGGCGGAGGACGGCTGACGGAACGGCGGCGCGGGCGGGCGCGGGTCACGCCGGCGCCGGCGCCCCCGGGACGGCCGGCGCCATGAGCGCCTCCAGCTCCTTGATCCGGCGGCGTACGACGTAGAGCGGGATCACCCCGAACACCCCGAACGACATGTCGATCACCGACCACCAGAAGGGGATCCCGCGGACCGGCCCGCAGATCAGAGCCAGCGGGATGATCCCGGCGCAGGCGATCATCCCGAACTCGATCACCCAGATGTTGCGCACCGGATCGCGGTAGGGCCCGTAGAAGGCGACGGCGATGACGAGGTGGGCGAAGGCCAGCCAGTCCGTTCCGTAGAGGACGAAGGGGTGGTTCGCGTCGGTCGCGTCGAGCCCTTCGCGCACCCGGTCGATCCAGCCGGCGAGGCCCGGGAACCAGTCCCCGAGCGGTGTGGACCGCAGCAGGTCCTGTGTCCAGTGCAGTTCGTGCACCAGCGGGAAGGCGGTCAGTCCGCTCAGTACGAGGCAGACGATGAAGACCGCCAGCCACAGGCGTATGCGCCGCACGAGGACGGCTCTTGGCTCGCTCATGATCGCAGCCTACGCCTCGGTTTGAACGCGTTCAAAACCGCCCCGGCCCGCCGGGAGGGGCCGTCTACAGCCCCACGATCGCGTTCCACCGCTTCGCGAACTCCACCCGCTCCCCCGACGTGATGTCCCGGGCGATCGCGAGCCGTGCGCGCATCTCGGCGTCCGGGAAGACCAGCGGGTCCTCGGCGAGTTCGGCGCGCTCCTTGTCCTTGGAGGCCGCCAGTACCTCGCGGGCGGCCGGGACCGGGCAGACGTAGTTGACCCAGACCGCGAGCTCCGCGGCCACCTCGGGGTCGTAGTAGTGGTCGATCAGCGCTTCGGCGTTGGCCTTGTGGCGGGCCAGGTTGGGGATCATCATCGACTCGGCCCACAGCTCGGCGCCCTCCTCGGGCACCACGAACTCGATGTCGGGGTTGTCCGCCTGGAGCTGGATCACGTCGCCCGAGTACGCCTGACAGGCCAGCACATCGCCGGTGGAGAGGTCCTTGATGTAGTCGTTGCCGGTGAAGCGGCGTATCTGCTTGTTGTGCACCTGCTTCTCGACCCGGTCGCACATCCGGTGGAAGTCGTCCGCCGTCCACCGCGTCACATCGACGCCGTCGCCCTGCATCAGCAGCGCGAACGACTCGTCCAGCCCGGACAGCAGCGTCACCCGGCCCGCCAGGCGCGGGTCCCACAGGTCGCCGGTGTGCTTGATCTCGCGGCCGAGCTTCTTCCTGTTGTACGCGATGCCGGTGATCCCGGACTGCCAGGGCACGCTGTGCAGCCGTCCCCTGTCGAAGCCGGGCCGGGTCAGCTGCGGGTCCAGGTACCGGGCGACGTTCGGCTGGCGGGAGCGGTCCATCTCCTGCACCCAGCCGAGCCGGACGAAGCGCGCCGCCATCCAGTCGCTGACGACGACGATGTCCCGGCCGGTCGTCTGATGGTTCATCAGAGCCGGGCTGATCTTCCCGAAGAACTCGTCGTTGTCGTTGATCTCCTCGGTGTACGTGACCGAGATCCCGGTGCGCCTGGTGAAGGCGTCGAGGGTGGGCCGCCTCGCCTTGTCGTGCTCGTCGGTGTCGATGTACAGCGGCCAGTTGGCGAAGGTGAGCCGGTGTTCGGCGGCCGAGCGGTCGGGCGCTGCGCGCTCACCGGGCGCGACGTAGGCCGCGGGCACTCCGCAGCCCGCGAGCGCGGTCGCCGCGGCGCCGCCGCCGAGCGCGCGCAGCAGCCGGCGGCGGGACAGGGGGTTCAGGGGGGTCGCTCGCACCCCGGAAGGATGCCGGGGCGCCGGTGTACGGGGCAATGGACGGTGCGTACAGCCGTGCGGGGCGGGGCCGACAACCTGTCGACCGGTGACCGGCCCCGCACGCACCTGTGGTGCGGCGCCCGGTCCGGCGCCGCACCACAAGTCGCTTGTCCACGGGGGGAGATCAGCCCTCGTACGACGTCATCACGTGCTTGATACGGGTGTAGTCCTCGAAGCCGTAGGCCGAGAGGTCCTTGCCGTAGCCGGACTTCTTGAAGCCGCCGTGGGGCATCTCCGCGACCAGCGGGATGTGCGTGTTGATCCAGACGCAGCCGAAGTCGAGGTACTTGGACATGCGCATCGCGCGGCCGTGGTCCTTCGTCCAGACCGAGGAGGCCAGGGCGTACTCGACGCCGTTGGCGTACTCCAGCGCCTGCTTCTCGTCCGTGAAGGACTGGACGGTGATGACCGGGCCGAAGACCTCGTTCTGGATGATCTCGTCGTCCTGCTGGAGGCCGGAGACGACGGTCGGGGCGTAGAAGTAGCCCTTGTCGCCCACGCGGTGGCCGCCCGCCTCCACCTTGGCGTGCGCCGGGAGGCGGTCGATGAAGCCGGTGACCTGCTTCAGCTGGTTGGCGTTGTTGAGCGGGCCGTACAGCACGTCCTCGTCGTCCGGCTGTCCGGTCCTCGTGTCGGCGGCGGCCTTGGCGAGGGCGGTCACGAACTCGTCGTGGATGGACTCGTGGACCAGGACGCGGGTGGCGGCGGTGCAGTCCTGGCCGGCGTTGAAGTAGCCCGCGACCGCGATGTCCTCGACGGCCTTGGCGATGTCGGCGTCCTCGAAGACGACGACCGGGGCCTTGCCGCCGAGCTCCAGGTGGACGCGCTTGACGTCCTTGGCCGCCGACTCGGCGACCTGCATGCCGGCCCGTACCGAACCGGTGATGGAGGCCATCGCCGGGGTGGGGTGCTCGACCATCGCGCGGCCGGTGTCACGGTCGCCGCAGATGACGTTGAAGACGCCCTTGGGGACGATCGCGCCGATGATCTCGGCGATCAGGACGGTGGAGGCGGGGGTGGTGTCCGAGGGCTTGAGGACGACCGTGTTGCCCGCGGCGAGCGCCGGGGCGAACTTCCACACGGCCATCATCATCGGGTAGTTCCACGGCGCGACCTGGGCGCAGACGCCGACCGGCTCGCGCCGGACGATCGAGGTCATGCCCTCCATGTACTCGCCGGCCGAGCGGCCCTCCAGCAGCCGCGCGGCGCCCGCGAAGAAGCGGATCTGGTCCACCATCGGCGGGATCTCCTCGCTGGCGGTCAGCGCGAGGGGCTTGCCGGTGTTCTCCGACTCGGCGGCGACGAGCTCCTCGGCGCGCTCCTCGAAGGCGTCCGCGATTTTCAGCAGGACCTTCTGGCGCTCGGCCGGGGTGGTGTCGCGCCAGGCCGGGAAGGCCGCGGCGGCGGCGGCCATGGCGGCGTCGACGTCCGCCTGGCCGGAGAGCGGCGAGGTGGCGTACGCCTCGCCCGTGGCCGGGTTGACCACCTCGATGGTCCGCCCGTCGGCGGCATCGCGGAACTCTCCGTCGATGTAGTTGCGCAAACGACGCAGTTCGGTGGTCACTTCGCTGGCCTCCCGGTCCGGTGTCCGATGGGTGAGACAACCCACCTTAGTCGGTGAAGTGTCGCTTTCGACAGACCCACCGCCCAGCAACTTCGGATTCAGTGCTTCTACGGTCACGGAACAACGAATTTCATCGCTTTGGGGTTGCGGGACAGACGAGTCGCGTGCACAGTGGCTTCGTGGCCAGTCGAAGCGCAGACCCCAGGACGGGAAACGGATCGTCCCCGTCGATCGATGCCGTGTCTTTGGCGATCATCGAGCAGCTCCAGGAGGACGGGCGCCGCCCGTACGCCGCGATCGGCAAGGCCGTGGGCCTGTCCGAGGCGGCCGTGCGCCAGCGCGTGCAGAAACTCCTGGACCAGGGCGTGATGCAGATCGTCGCCGTCACCGACCCCCTCACCGTGGGGTTCCGGCGCCAGGCGATGGTCGGCATCAACGTCGAGGGCGACCTCGACCCCGTCGCGGAGGCCCTGACGGCCATGGCCGAGTGCGAGTACGTGGTGATGACCGCGGGCTCCTTCGACCTCATGGTGGAGGTCGTCTGCGAGGACGACGACCACCTGCTGGACGTCATCAACAAGCGGATCCGCGCCCTCCCCGGCGTGCGCTCCACCGAGAGCTTCGTCTACCTCAAGTTGAAGAAGCAGACCTATATGTGGGGAACCCGATAGCCGTGAGCAAGGACCTGAGCCAGACCGCCTACGACCACCTGTGGATGCACTTCACCCGCATGTCGTCGTACGAGAACGCGCCCGTTCCCACCATCGTGCGGGGCGAGGGCACCTACATCTTCGACGACAAGGGCAAGAAGTACCTCGACGGTCTCTCCGGCCTGTTCGTCGTCAACGCCGGCCACGGCCGCCACGAGCTCGCCGAGACCGCCTACAAGCAGGCGCAGGAGCTGGCCTTCTTCCCGGTGTGGTCCTACGCCCACCCCAAGGCCGTCGAGCTCGCCGAGCGCCTGGCCGACTACGCCCCGGGCGACCTCAACAAGGTCTTCTTCACCACCGGCGGCGGCGAGGCCGTCGAGACCGCGTGGAAGCTGGCCAAGCAGTACCACAAGCTCACCGGCAACCACACGAAGTACAAGGTCATCTCGCGTGCGGTCGCCTACCACGGCACCCCGCAGGGCGCCCTGTCCATCACCGGTCTGCCCGCGCTGAAGGCCCCCTTCGAGCCGCTGGTCCCCGGCGCGCACAAGGTGCCCAACACCAACATCTACCGCGCCTCGATACACCAGGACGACCCGGTGGCCTTCGGCCGCTGGGCCGCCGACCAGATCGAGCAGGAGATCCTCTTCGAGGGCCCCGAGACCGTCGCCGCGGTCTTCCTGGAGCCGGTGCAGAACGCCGGCGGCTGCTTCCCGCCGCCGCCCGGCTACTTCCAGCGGGTCCGCGAGATCTGCGACAAGTACGACGTGCTGCTCGTCTCCGACGAGGTCATCTGCGCCTTCGGCCGCCTGGGCACGATGTTCGCCTGCGACAAGTTCGACTACGTACCGGACATGATCACCTGCGCCAAGGGCATGACCTCGGGGTACTCCCCCATCGGCGCCTGCATCATCTCCGACAGGATCGCGGAGCCGTTCTACAAGGGCGACAACACCTTCCTGCACGGCTACACCTTCGGCGGCCACCCGGTCTCCGCGGCCGTGGGCCTGGCCAACCTCGACATCTTCGAGCGCGAGGGCCTCAACCAGCACGTGCTCGACAACGAGGGCGCCTTCTTCGACACCCTCAAGAAGCTCCACGACCTGCCCATCGTCGGCGATGTGCGCGGCAACGGCTTCTTCTACGGCATCGAGCTGGTCAAGGACAAGAACACCAAGGAGTCCTTCAACGACGAGGAGACCGAGCGCGTCCTGTACGGCTTCCTCTCCAAGGCGCTCTTCGAGAACGGCCTGTACTGCCGCGCCGACGACCGGGGCGACCCGGTGGTCCAGCTGGCCCCGCCGCTCATCTCCGACCAGGGGACCTTCGACGAGATCGAGGGCGTCCTGCGGCAGGTCCTCACCGAGGCCTGGACGAAGCTGTAGCCGTCCCCGGACCGCCCCGGCGATTCGTCTGAACGCACCGGCCCGGTGGCCCCCATCCGAGTGAGATGGGCGCCACCGGGCCGCGTGCTGTCGGGACCGGCGCGCCCGAGTCCCTAGCGTGCCCAGTGACCGATCGGCCCTGCCTTCGTTCCCCCGTACGGGGGAGCTGGCAATCTGATCTGAACCGAGGTGTACGCCATGGTGGCCCCGCCGGACAACGATGTGCTCTGGGGACGTTCCCTGCACCACTCCCACGGTGGCTCGCCCGCCCTGACCGGGGTCTCCCTCGGGATCCGCGAGGGAGAGATCCTGGCCGTCGGGGGCCCGCGCGGCAGCGGCAAGACGACCCTGCTGCGCGCCCTGTCCGGCCAGCTCGTGCCCGACCAGGGCGAGGTGTGGTTCAACAGCGCCCCCGTCCACACCATGGGAGCGCTCTCGCGCGAACGGCTGCGGCGGGACCGCTTCGGCTGGATCGACCCGGAACCGACCCTGGTGCCCGAGCTGAACGCCTGGGAGAACGCGGCGCTGCCGCTGCTGCTGCGCGGCATCTCGCACCGCACCGCCAAGAAGGCCGCCATGGAGTGGCTGGAGCGGCTCGACATCGGCGCCTGCGCCCGGCGCCGCCCGCACGCCCTGCCCACCACCCAGCGCCAGCGCGTGGCGATCGCCCGCGCCCTGGTCACCTCCCCCGCCGTGCTCTTCGCGGACGAGCCGACCGCCACCCTGCACCGCGCCGAGGGCGCCCAGGTGCTGCGGACCCTGACGGCCGCGGCCCGCTCGCACGGCATCACCACGGTCCTGGCCACGCACGACGCGGAAATCGCCGCCGCCCACGCCGACCGCGCGGTGTGGCTGCTCGACGGCCGCCGGGTGACCGCGGCCGGGCCCGCCGGCGCCCCCGACCCGGAGGGCCGCGCCGCGTGCTCGCTCTCCGCCTAGCCCGGGGCACCCACCCGCTGGTCCTGCTGCGCCGCCTGCTGGTGGCCGCGGCCTCCGCGGGCGTCGGTTTCCTCCTCCTGTGCACCCTGGGGTACGCGGCGGCCCACCCCGGCGGCTCGGTGCTGCGGCTGCTGTGGTGCGCGGTGCCGCTCGCCGCCACCGTCCACTTCGCGGTCGCCGTGGCCCGTACGGACCCCAGCACCCGCCCCCGCCCCGGCCTCTCCGCGGTGGGCCTGGGCCCCGGACGGCTCACCGCCATCGCGGCGGCCTCGACGGCCGTGTCCTGCACGCTCGGCTCCACGGTCGCGCTCCTGGTCCATCTGCACCTGCGCGGCGACATCACCGGGCTGCCCTTCGACGGCGCCGCGGCCGGGCTGCTCGGCGCCGACCAGCCGCTGCCCCTGGCCGCCGCCCTCACCCTGCTCAGCGTGCTGCCGCTCACCGCGTCGGCGGCGGCCGGGCTCGCCCTGCGCCCGCGCAAGGAGCCGCCGGGCCCGCGCGGCACGGAGCGGCCCCCCGCCTCCGTCCCGGCGGGGCTGCCCTGGGGCATCACCCTGATCACGGCGGGCCTGGCGGCCGAGACGTTCATGAGCCGGGGCACCCCCGGCGGCGCGATCCCCATGCCCGGCCATCCCGACAGCAGTCCCGCCGGGGTGCTGGCCGGCTGGGTCCTGACGGCCATGGGCCTCGCCGTCGCGGGCCCCGCCCTGACCCATCTGTGCGGCCGGCTGCTCCAGACCGCGCGCCCCGGGGCGGCCCGGCTGCTCGCGGGGCGGGTCCTGATGGAGGAGGCCCGCCGCATCGGGCGCCCGCTGGGCGTGGTGTGCGCGGTGGTCTCGGCCATGATCGCCGCCGCCTCGCTGTACGGCGACGAGGCGGGCCCGCACCCCTTCGGCCCGCTCACGGGCCTGGGCGCCGCGCTGGTGACGAGCTGCACGGTGGCGACGCTGCTGACCGCGGCCCTGGAGTCCAAGCACGTCCGCGGCGACACCACCGAGGCGCTGCTGCGCCTGGGCGCCCCGGCCCGGCTGCTGCGCGCCGCGGCGGCTCTGCGCGCGGCGGGCATCGTGGCCCTGTTCGGCCCGGTGACCTGGGGCATCGCGGAGCTCGCGGCGCTGCCCCTGGCCGGCTGAGCCGGACCGGCCGGACACCCGGCCGGTCCGCCGCCGCCCGCACGTTCTAGGGTGGCCCGATGGCCAGTGAAGACTTTCAGCGGGTGCCGAGCGCGCGGGACCGGGAGATCGAGTCCGTCGCCGAGTTCGACGAGGTGGTCGCGCGCGGCACCCTGGTCGGATACCGCCTGCAGTCCCTCGATCTGACGGACCGTACGTCCGCGCTGCTGTCGGCCGACACCGCGGGCGCCGTCTTCCTCGGCTGCCGGATGGCGCCGGACGCCACCACCAAGGTCCGGGCCGACGGGGCGCTGGTCTTCCCGCCCGTACCGGATCTGCCGTTCGACCCGTACCGGGGTCTGCTCTACACCCCCGACGAGCTGTTCGAGGACCTCGACAGGGGTTACGAGCACACGCCGGACGCGCGCTCGTACGCCTGGTTCCAGCGCACCAAGTCGGACGGCGACGTCTTCGCGTCCATGCTCCGCTCCATCCACGACGACTCCGTCTCGGACGCGCTCGACGAACTCCTGGCCGGGACGCGGGTGGTGGGCGTGATGGGCGGGCACGCGATGGGCCGGGGCGGCGACGCGTACGCCGGGCCGCCCCGGCGTACGCG
>NZ_JBJHPC010000245.1:0-10242 GCF_045257485.1 Streptomyces sp. YS-3
CCCACCAGTAGAGGTTGCCTGCGCCGGAGATCGCGGCGATGTCGGTTTGGCCGTCTGCGTTGAAGTCGCCGGTGGTCAGGTCGCGGAAGGTGGTGAAGTCGCCTTCGTTGGGCCAGAGGCGTTGGGCGGTGCCGAGGTGGCCGTTGCCGTCGCCCGCCCACCAGTAGAGGTTGCCKGMGCCGGAGATGACAGCGACATCCGACTTGCCGTCCCCGTTGAAGTCGCCGGGGGTCAGATCCCGGAAGGTCTTGAAGTCCTCCTCCGTGAGCCACAGCTTCTCCGAACCGCCGAGACCGCCGTTGCCGTCACCCGGCTTCCAGTAGAGCGTGCCCACCCCGCTGATGTCCGCGAGGTCGGTCTTGCCGTCCCCGTTGAAGTCGCCCGGGGCCAGGTCGCGGAAGGTGAGGTAGTCGCCGTCAACCGGCCACAAGCGGGCGCCGTTGCGCAGGCTGCCGTTGCCGTTGCCGTGCCAGTAGTAGAGGGTGCCGGAGCCGGAGATGGCGGTGAGATCGCTCCTGCCGTCACCGTCGTAGTCGTTCTTGGCGTATGGCCGGTAGGCAGAGCCCTCGAGGGTCTGGATGGTCTTGCCCCAGACGCGCTGGCTGATGTCCGCGGCGGCGGTGAACGGGTACTGGCCCGCCGCGGGTGCCCGGCCGGGGAACTCGATCAGGCTTCCGCCCCAGGTGGTGGAGACGAGATCGGCGTAGCCGTCGCCGTCGAGGTCACCGTCGGAGGTGATCGACGGATGGGCCAGCACGGAGAAACCGGAGCCGATCTGCTGGCGCGTGGTGATGTCGCCCAGTCCGGTCGGGTCGCCCACGCGGTTGTAGTACGCGTACAGGGCGCCCGTGGTGGTGTCGCGCGCCCACAGATCCGGCAGGCCGTCACGGGCGGCGCCGCCGGCAGCGCCGATGTCGCCGGGGGCGAGGACGGTCATGCTCTGCCAGCCGCCGGCACCGATCTGGACCGGGTTGACGAAACGGCCGTTGCCGGCCCCGTGGAACAGCCAGAGCACACCGTTCTCCACGGTGATCAGGTCGTTGCCGCCGTCTCCGTCGGCATCTCCGGGAGTGATGATCTGGGTGACCTGCTGCCAGTCGATCTTGTCATACCCCTGGCACTTGGCCGCGTCGGCGACGCACGACGGTCGGCTCACCGTCACCAGCTGGGCCTTGGTGAAGTCGCCGTTCGTCGGGTTGAGGTAGAGGTACAGCTCCCCGCCCTTGTAGGCGAACAGGTCGTCGACCGTCTGTCCGCCGTGCAGGGAACCGCGGTGGGCGAGGATGGCCCCGGCCCACGTGGCGGTGGACGGCAACTTGCTGGGTGCCTGGTAGGCCGCGACAGTACCGCCGCGCGCCGGGTCGTCCGTGCCGACGGGGTACATGCGGATGTTCCCGCCGCCGTCCACGGTGGCGATGTCCGGCAGGCCGTCACCGGTCAGATCCCCCGCCACGGCCTTGGCGTTCGGATTGCCCGGCACGTAGAAGTCGTACTCGTACGTCCGTGAGCGGTTTCCGGCGTTGTCGACCGCGTCCACGTAGAGCACGTTCGTGCCCCAGTGGCCGGGCGTCAGGTTCAGGGAAGCCGCGCCGTTCACGGCGTCGACGGTCGTGGCGCCGCCGACCGGGAGGGACCGGTTGAAGGAGTACTCGAAGTAGTCGACGCCGCTTCCGCCGTCCGAGGCGCCGAGTCGGAACGTGCCGCCGAACCGGTCGTCCGCATGGTGCGGCGTGACCGTCGAGCCCGAGGCAGGATAGTCGTCGGACGCGACCGTCGGCTCCGAGGGCGGCGTCCCGTCCACCCGGAAATGACAGACGGGTGTGGTGGCGGATTGGCTGATGCCGTCATCGGATCGGACGTACCAGCCGTACAGATGGCCGTCGGTGAGGGTGCCGACCGCCTTGTCGACGGTGGTGCCGCTGGAGACCCAGGCGGTACTGGAGCCGTTGTCGCCCATGCCGATGACGCTTCTGCTGCCGTCCGAGTCGTCCCAGATCCCGAACTGTCCGCGGACCTGCTGGTCGGAGTCGGCGTCGGCGACCGTGGCCCGGAGGTGGATGCCGTCACCGGCCGCGTTGGTCGCGCCGATCCAGCCGATGGTGTTCACCCCGCAGTCGGGCGTGGCGGGAGAGACGGCGGCGGGGGTGGTCCCGGGTGACGTGGGCACCTTGGGGGCGGTGTTGTACTGCACGACCAGGGACGCGCTGGTCGAGAACCGCTTGAAGGCGTCCCGGTTGCTCTCGTCGGCGGCGAAGACGCCGACGGACAGGCTGGTACCCGCGTTGTCGACGGCCGAGGTGACATCGGCCTCGGCGAGCTGGTTGCCGGGGCAGTCGTTGTTGCGGGTGCCGGTCACCGAGGCGCTGCCGATCTTCTCGTGGGCGCTCGGTGCGGTGTTCCAGGTGATGCCCGGGCTGAAGGAGTCGGTGCGGTAGACGTTGAGCCCGTACTTTTCGCAGCCGATCGAGGCGGAGTACGTCTCGGTCATGGTGAGGGTGGCCGAGTGGATGACCTTTCCGGCGTACGGGGACGTGTTGAACTTGTAGTAGACGCGCTCGATGCCGGTGTCGGTCTGGTAGCCCTGGTAGCCAACGCCGGGGTTGCCCCACTTGCCGGTGTCCCAGGCGCTGTTCTTGTATGCCTCCCAGGTGGCGCCCCAGGTGTTGCTGTCGGTTCTGCTCGGTTCCCAATTGGGGTCGATGTACACCGGGTAGTGCGTGTCAGTGGCGGTCAGCAGGTGCTGGTCGGGGGTGAGGGTGATGGCGCCCTCACCGGTCCGGGCCTGCACGTCCACCTGCTTGGCACCCGTTCCCGGCCCGTCCGGCGAGGAGGCGGCCTCCCCCGAGGCGGCCGTCTGCTCCTGGACGAGGGCCCTGTTACGGGTCAACGAGAAACCGGACGCGGCCGGCGCGGAAGGGGTGCTGGAGTCCCACATCGTCGGGGCCGGCGCGGAGAAGACCGAGGTCCCCGTGCTGTCCTTGGCGCTCAGGCCACCGTGCGCGTCGTCCGACAGCGTGAGCCCGCTCGTCGTCGAGGCGGCGAGCCGCACCGTGGCGAGCTTGGGGTTTCCGGCCGCTTCGCGCGTCTTGACGATCAGGACCTGGGTGAAACCGCCCTGGTCCTGCGCGGTGACCCGGAGGTCGACATCGGGGAGGACGTTCGGGTACAAGGCGGCCCTGCCGGAGACGGTGGGCGCGGGCAGGGGATCGGGCCAGGAGAGCGCGAGTTGTCTGCCCTCGGGTGTGGTCATCCTGGCCAGCGGCCCCGTGCCGCCCGGCGAGAACGCGAGCGCGGTGGGCGTGGCGGTGGTGGTGATCGACCCGTCGTCACCGCGCTGGAGGGTCGCGTCGAGCGGCCTCCACTGCCCGTCCTTCTTCACACGTACGGGAGTGACGTCCTGCCGCTGGCTGAAGCTCCCGTCCGGGTTGGCGGTGAGCGTGCTGGTCGGGGTGGTGGCGCTCTGCACGGGCACGGCGGAGCCGGTCGCCCTGGCCTGCGCCGCCGCCTCGGCTTCGGCGGCCTGGAGGCCGGTGAGCGGAGCCGAGGATTCTGCGGCCGGGGACTCGACCGGGTTCGGCTTCACGGGAAGCGTGGTGTTCCCGTCGTCGGCTGCGGCCGGGCCCGCGCCGAGCGCGACTGCCATCAGGGCCCCGCTCACCGCCACGCTCCAAGCTGAGGCGATCGTTTTTCGGCGGCGCCGTCTTTGGGTCCCCATGCTGCTCCTATATGGCCACGGAATCGGAAATTCGGCCCGCGTAACTGAGCGAGCGCCCTGGAGCATATACGGGGAGTCCGACATTCAGTCCCAGTCTTCGGGGCGTCCTGAATGGCGGATACATGGAATAAATAGATAACGGACCAAACCGGGCGGCTGATGCGCAGGGCGGTGGCACGTCCCGTGCAGCGCAGGGCGGGCATATGGTGAAAAAACAGGGAAGCAGCTTGACCACCCTGTGTGTGGCAGGTGCACCTTCTGTGAAGCACTCGATCTGAGCCAAGTGGCGCCCGGCTGGGGACACGAACCCTCAATTTGCTCATTTTTTGCGTGCGCATGTGACGGGTAATACCTTTCCGCTGCTACTTTTCCGGTCTCTTTTGCTTGCTGGGGTGGGGACTGTAGTGAGAAGCAGGGGCGGGTATTTCTCGCAATTTTTTGGCCGGATTCGACGCGCGGGCAGAACCCGAGACACGGTGGCATTGGCCGCCTGTTTCGCGTTGGTTCTGACGCTGCTGTCCGGGGCGCCGGTGCTCGCTCAGGGACACCATCTGCCCAAGCAGTGGTCGCCGCGGCCACTGGACAAGGCGCACTCGGTGCCGGGGCACGACGTCGAGCCGCACCAGGCCGCCGCGCTGTCCGGTGCTCACGGCTCGTCACCTGCCAAGTACCACCCGCTGTCGGTGACATGGCCTTCTGCGACTCGTGTTCAAGTCAATCCGGCGGCCGACAACAGCGCGCCCCCGCAGGCACCCTCGCGGCAGTCGGTCACGCGGCTGCCCTACGCCGAGCCCGGGCCGGCCCACGCGGCCGGAACCCCGGTATGGGTCGGCCGCCCGGGTGCACTGACCAAACAGCGTACGAACCAAGCCACCGGCAAGACACCCACAGCGGTCACCGTCGCCGTCGCGGGCCGCACCGCTGCCCAACGGGCCGGAATCAATGGCGCCCTGTTCTCCCTGACCGACAGCGCACCGCACCAGGCCGGCGGCAAGACCTCGGTCGGTCTGGACTACACCGGATTCGCCGACGCCTACGGCGGCGACTACGCGGCCCGCCTCCAGCTGGTCCAGCTGCCGGCCTGCGCCATGACCACGCCCGGCTCCCCTACGTGCCGCGCGTCCAAGCCCGTGCCGTTCCGCAACGACTTCGCCAACCACCGCTTGGTGGCCGACGTCACGCTGCCCGGCGCTGCCACGAGCAGCGGTGCCCAGTCGCTCGTGCTGGCCGCGACGGCCTCCCCGGGCGGAGCCGGCGGCACCTACGGCGCCACCGCGCTCGCCCCGTCCGGAAGCTGGAGCGCCGGCACCTCCTCCGGCGACTTCACCTGGAACTACCCCATCAGCGTGCCCCCGCCGCTCGGCGGCTCCGCGCCTTCGGTTGCGCTGTCGTACGACTCCTCCAGCATCGACGGCCGTACCGCCGCGACCAACAACCAGCCCTCCTGGATCGGCGACGGCTGGGACTACCAGCCCGGCTACGTCGAGCGTTCGTACAAGCCGTGCTCCAAGGACGGCGAGCCCAACACGGTCGGTGACAACTGCTGGGCCACCGACAACGCGACGCTCTCGCTCGGCGGTCGCACCGTCAAGCTGGTGAAGGACGACACGACCGGCATCTGGCGTGAGAGCGGCGACGACGGCTCCCGGGTGGAGCACCTCACCGGCGCGACGAACGGCGCCCAGAACGGCGAGTACTGGAAGGTCACCACGACCAACGGCACCCAGTACTACTTCGGCCTCAACCACGCGCCCGGCAGCACCACCACGCCCACCACCAACTCCACCTGGACTGCCCCGGTCTATGGCAACAACACCGGGGAGCCCTGCCACGGGAGCACGTTCGAAGCCTCCTGGTGCCAGCAGGCGTGGCACTGGTCGCTGGACTTCGTGGTGGACCCCAACCAGAACGTGACGACGTACACGTACAAGACCGAGTCGAACTACTACGCGCGCGGCACGTCCAGCACCCTGACGCCCTACATCCGCGCCGGCTATCTGACCACCATCTCCTACGGTCAGCGCGTCCCGGACGCGGTCGCCGGGAGCAAGGCCGCCGCCCAGATCGTCTTCGCCACGTCCGAGCGCTGTGTCTCCGACTCGACGTTCACCTGTCCCGACACGCCGCCCACCGCGAGCACCGCCACCCACTGGCCCGATGTGCCGTTCGACCAGAACTGTGCATCGAGCGGCACCTGTGCGAACCACGCACCGTCGTTCTGGACCACGAGGCGGCTCACGGCGATCACCACGCAGGTGCTGGTCGGCTCGGCGTACTCCCCGGCGGACACCTACGACCTCACCCACCAGTTCCCGGCCACGGGCGACACCAACAAACCGGGCCTGTGGCTCGCGTCCATCACCCATACGGGCAAGGACGGCGGCTCGCTCCAGCTGCCCGCCGTCACCTTCTACGGGACACGCCTGGCCAACCGGGTCGACACGACCACCGACAACATCCCGCCGATCAACCGCTACCGGGTCAAGGCGATCGTCACCGAAGCCGGCGCCCAGATCAATATCACCTACAAGTCGCCGGAGTGCGTCAAGGGCACCCACATGCCCGCCTCGCCCGACAGCAACACCATGGCCTGCTACCCCGTGTACTGGGTCCCGCAGGGCGCGAGCGACCCGACCCTGGACTGGTTCCACAAGTATGTGGTCGAACAGGTCACAGAGGTCGACAACTCCACGCTTGGCGCCGCTGCCAAGTCCACGTCGTACGAGTACCGGGGCGGCGCGGCCTGGCACCACGACGACGAAGAGCTGATGGACCCCAAGAACCGCAGCTGGGGCCAGTTCCGCGGATACGGAGAGGTCGTCACCCACACCGGCACCGCCCCCCAGGAGCTCACCCAGAGTTCCGCCCTCTACCTGCGCGGCATGAACGGGGACCTGAAGGCCGACGGTTCCCACAAGTCGGTCACCGTCACGGACTCCGCGGGCGTCTCGGTGACCGACGACGATCAGCTGGCCGGTGTCGTCCGTGAGAGCCGGGCCTACGACACGGCCGGCGGATCCATACAGGAAGCCACTTTCCGTACCCCCTGGGAGGGCCGCGTCACCGCCACCCACAAACGATCCGGTCTGCCCGACCTGACAGCCCGGCTCGGGGGCACCGCCAAGGTCCAGACGAGTGCGCTGCGCGCCGCCAAGACCTGGCGCACCTCGGAGATCGACACCTCGTACGACACGGACGGACGCGTCGTCGCGGTCGACGACAAGGGCGACGGCACCTCGGCGACGCCGGAAGTCTGCACGAAGACCAGCTACGCGCAGAACGCGACGGCTTGGGCCAACATGATGGCCTTCCCGTCCGAGGTCATCAAGATCGCCGGAAGCTGTGACAGCACGCCGAACGCGGACAACACCCTCGCGGACAACCGCACCATGTACGACAACAAGCCGTTCGGCTTCGTCCTGGGCACCGGCGACGCCACGTCCACCCAGGTCCTCGACCACTACGACAGTTCCGGCACGGCCCAGTTCAAGACGGTGGGCACCACCACCTATGACGGCTACGGCCGAGCGACGAGCGTGACCGATGCGCTAGGCGCCACCACATCCACCTCCTACAGCCCGGCGACCGGCGTGCTGCCGACCTCCGCCACGAGCACCCAGCCGGTCGTCGCCCCGGCCACCACGGGCTGGAAGAGCACCACGACGTACGACCCCTTGCGTGCCGCCCCGCTGACCACGACGGACGCCAACGGCCGCATCACCGACCTGGCGTACGACCCGATCGGCAGACTCGCCGCCGTCTGGCTGCCCGGCCGGCCCAAGGCGAGCAAGAGCGCCAACAAGCGTTTCACCTACGCGCTCAACAAGGGCACCCCGAGCGTCGTCACCAGCGAGACGCTCCGCGAGGACAACTCCTACACGATCGACTACAAGCTGTACGACGGCCTGCTGCGGCTGCGCCAGGAGCAGCAGAGCAGCGCCGACGGCGGCACGGGCCGGCTGGTGTCGGACGCCTTCTACGACACCCACGGCTGGACGGTGAAGACCAACGCCCCCTACTACAACACCACCAACCCCACACCCTCGCTGTTCGTGGTCAACGACGACCAGGTGCCGTCCCAGACCGGCACCTTCTACGACGGCATGGGCCGCCCCGTGGCCCAGACCCTCTCCAGCCTCGCCGTGGAACAGTGGCGCAGCAGCACCGCGTACCCCGGCGTCGACCGGGTCGACGTGACCCCGCCGCCCGGCACCTCGGCGACCAGCACCATCACCGACGCACGTGGCCACACGGTCGAGCTCCGCCAGTACCACGGCGGCACGCCCACCGGCCCGTCCGACAACACGCGCTACCACTACGACGCGTCGGGCAACCAGGACCAGGTGACCGACAGCGCGGGCAACAAGTGGAGCACCACCTTCGACCAGCACGGGCGCCGGGCGTCCTCCACGGACCCGGACACCGGCACGACCACCTACGGGTACGACGACCTCGACCGTCTCACCTCGGTGACGGACGCCCGTCACAAGACCCTGGCGTTCACGTACGACGAACTGGGCCGCAGGACAGCCGAGTACGCGGGGTCGACGAGCGGCACCAAACTTGCCTCGTGGACGTACGACACCCTGGCCAAGGGACAGCCGACGTCATCGACCCGCTACAGCAACGGCAACGCGTACACCAACGCGGTCACCGGCTACGACGTGGCGTACCGGCCCATGGGCAGCACGGTCACGATCCCCGCGGCCGAGGGCAAACTGGCCGGCACCTACACGACCACCGCGGCGTACACGCCGAACACCGGTCTGCTGGATACCGCCACCATGCCGGCCGCGGGAGGCCTGGCCGCCGAGCCGGTCTACTACTCCTACAACCTCGCCGGCAAGCCGATGCTGGTCGGTGGAGGAGCCGACTACATCAGCGGCATGTGGTACACGCCGTACGGGCAGGTCCAGCGCAGCCTCCTCGGCGACGTGCCCAAGCAGGTTTCGCAGACCAACAGCTACGACCCCGCCACCGGCCGGGTGCTCAAGTCGACACTCGACAAGGAGAACGGCACCACACCGGTCGACGTCACCAGCTACACCTACACCCCGTCCGGCGCGGTCACCTCGGCCTCGGACACCCAGGACACCGGCCAGACCGACACCCAGTGCTTCAGCTACGACTACCTCAACCGGCTCACCGAAGCGTGGACCGACAAGGGCGGCGCCACCACAGAGCCCGCCCCGAAGGTCTCGGGCATCGGCGGCTGCACCAACACCACGCCGAGCGCGGCCAACCTGGGCGGCCCGAACCCGTACTGGCAGTCGTACGGGTACGACCTGACCGGCAACCGTACGAGCGAGGTCGACCACGACGTCACCGGTGACACCACGAAGGACGTCACCCACGCCCAGACCTACCCGACGGCCGGGCAGCCGCATCCGCACGCCGTCCAGTCCATGACGTCCAGCAGCCCGGCCACCGGCACGAGCACGGAGACGTTCGCGTACGACGAGTCCGGCAACACCACCGCCCACACCACGAAAGCGGGAACGCAGAACTTCAGCTGGACCGACGAGGGCAAGCTCGACACGGTCACCAGGACCCAGACGGAGAAGGGCACGGACTTCGTCTACGACGCGGACGGCAACCAGCTGCTGCGCCACGACCCGACGACGTCGACGCTGTACCTGCCGGGCACCGAGGTGGTCCTGAACAAGGACACCAACACCACGAGCGCCACCCGCTACTACGGCGTCCCGGGCTCCCTGACCCTGGCCCGCACGAGCGACGGCCGCCTCACGTACCTGGCCTCTGACCCGCACGGCACGGACAACGTCGCCGTGGACTCCGCGACGCTCACGGTCCAGCGCCGGCCGACGACCCCGTTCGGCCAGACCCGGGGCGGCCCGACTCCCGCCACATGGCCCGGCGACAAGGGCTTCGTGGGCGGGACCGTGGACACGGACACGGGCCTGACCAACCTGGGCGCCCGCGAGTACGACCCGAACCTGGGCCGGTTCCTGTCGGTGGACCCGGTCTTCGACGCGGGCGACCCGCAGGCTCTCAACGGTTACGCGTACGCGGACAACTCCCCGCTGAACAACGCGGACCCCACCGGGCAGACGATCTGCGACTTCAACCCGGAGAAGTGCAACCGGGGCTCCTCACCGGAGACGAAGAGCGAGGACGCGTACGCCACCTACACGGCCACCACCGGCGTCGTGTACGACAGCCGGCCCGCACCGCCCAAGAAGCCGAAGCACCACCACTGGTGGCAGAAGGTCTGGGACAAGGTCGAGACGGTCGCCGTGATCGTCGTGATCACGGTGGTGGTCGTGGCGGTGGTCGCGGCCTGCGTCACCCCGGCAGGCGTCGCCTGCGCCGGAGTCATGATGGCGGCGGCCACCGGAGCCGCCGAAGGCGCCACATTCGGAGCGACAGCCGCGGCGGCCGGGGCGGTGATATCAGCGGGCGGCGAAGCCCTGGCGGCGGTGGGAGCCGGCGCGGCGGTGGTCGGCGCGGCGGCGAAGGTCGCCAAGGGCATCTCCAAGGCGGTCTCGAAGTCGGGGGCCGAGGGG
>NZ_JBJHPC010000246.1:0-10223 GCF_045257485.1 Streptomyces sp. YS-3
GCGTGGAGTCGTCCGGGGCGCGGGGGGACGCGGGACGCTACTACTCCCTTCAACCTTACGAACCCGGGCAAGCGGCGGATAGGGACCACGGCCGTCGTGACAGGGACATGTAAGCCGCAATGGATCCGTGTCCTGCGCCCGCGCCGCGCACCGCCCCTCCTTGTCCTGGCGGCGGGGTGGGCCGCAGGCTCATGCGCCCCTCCGGCCGCCCTCCTCCCAGCCCTCTCGCCAGCCCCTCCGTATCGCGCTCTCATGACGGCAGTCACACAGGAGTGATACCTTCGAAGGGCAGGCATCTGGCAGCCCGCCGAGGAGGCCGCACTCCATGAGCCCGTTCCCCAGCTCCGCACTCCGCACCGAAAACTGGCGCCACCTGCGCCTTTCCGTGGAGGACGGGGTGGCCACCGTCACCCTGGCCCGTCCCGAGAAGCTCAACGCGCTCACCTTCGGCGCCTACGCCGACCTCCGCGATCTGCTCGCCGAACTCTCCCGGGAGCGGGCCGTGCGCGCCCTGGTGCTCGCCGGCGAGGGACGCGGATTCTGCTCCGGTGGCGATGTCGACGAGATCATCGGCGCGACGCTCTCCATGGACACCGCCCAGCTCCTCGACTTCAACCGGATGACCGGGCAGGTCGTACGGGCCGTGCGCGAATGCCCCTTCCCGGTGATCGCGGCCATCCACGGTGTCGCCGCCGGTGCGGGCGCGGTCCTGGCGCTGGCCGCCGACTTCCGGATCGCCGACCCCACCGCGCGGTTCGCCTTCCTCTTCACCAAGGTCGGCCTCTCCGGCGGTGACATGGGCGCGGCCTATCTGCTGCCGCGTGTCGTCGGGCTCGGCCACGCCACCCGGCTGCTGATGCTCGGCGAGCCGGTCCGCGCCCCCGAGGCCGAACGCATCGGTCTGCTCAGTGAGCTCACCGGCGAGGGGCAGGCCGACGCGCGCGCCGCCGAGCTCGCCCGCCACCTCGCGGCTGGGCCCGCCCTCGCCCACGCCCAGACCAAGGCGCTGCTCACCGCCGAACTCGACATGCCGCTCGCCGCCGCCGTCGAACTCGACGCCGCCACCCAGGCCCTGCTGATGAACGGGCAGGACTACGCCGAGTTCCACGCCGCCTTCACCGAGAAGCGGCCCCCCAAGTGGCAGGGGCGCTGAGCCGTGCCCGGGTCCCGGGACAGCGGCCCCGGCCCCGCCGGACGGCCAGAGCGGATCGCGGTCATCGGCGGCGGCCCCGGCGGGCTGTACGCCGCCGCACTGCTCAAACAGCTCCGCCCGGACCGCGAGATCACCGTATGGGAGCGCAACGCCCCCGATGACACCTTCGGTTTCGGAGTCGTCCTCTCCGACGAGACACTCGGCGGGATCGAACACGCCGACCCGGTGGTGTACGAGGCGCTGAAGGCCGAGTTCGTCCGGTGGGACGACATCGACATCGTCCACCGGGGCCGCACCCTCACCTCCGGCGGGCACGGCTTCGCCGCGCTCGGCCGGCGCAGGCTCCTGGAGATCCTGCACCAGCGCTGCCGCGCGCTCGGCGTGGACCTGCGCTTCCGTACCGAGGCGCCGCCCGCCGCCGGACTCGCCACCGAGTACGACCTGGTCATCGCGGCCGACGGCGTGCACAGCGCCACCCGGCAGGCGCACGCCGAGCACTTCGCGCCCCGGGTCACCGGCCACCGCTGCCGCTACATCTGGCTGGCCGCCGACTTCGCCTTCGACTCCTTCCGCTTCGAGATCGCCGAGACGGAGCACGGCGTGATGCAACTGCACGGCTATCCGTTCTCCGCCGGCTCCTCCACGGTCATCGTCGAGATGCGCGAGGAGGTCTGGCGGGCGGCCGGATTCGACGAGCTCGACGAACAGGGCTCGGTCGACCGCTGCGCCAAGATCTTCGCGGACGCCCTGGGCAACCGGCCGCTGCGGAGCAACAACTCCTCCTGGACCGTCTTCCGTACGGTCGTCAACGCCCACTGGTCCCACGGCCGCACCGTGCTCCTCGGGGACGCCGCCCACACCGCGCACTTCTCCATCGGCTCCGGCACCAAACTCGCCGTCGAGGACGCCCTCGCGCTCGCCGCCTGCGTGGAGGAGCAGCCCGCTCTGGCGGACGCCCTCGCCGCGTACGAGCGGGAGCGCCGGCCCGTCGTCGAGTCCACCCAGCGCGCGGCAGCCGCCAGCCTGCGCTGGTTCGAGGAGCTGGCGCTCTACCTCGACCAGCCGCCCCGGCAGTTCGCCTTCAACCTGCTCACCCGCAGCCGCCGGGTCACCCACGACAACCTCCGGCTGCGCGACCCCGGCTTCACCGGCGCCGTCGAGCGCGACTTCCCCTGCCCTCCCGGCACGCCTCCGATGTTCACCCCCTTCCGGCTGCGCGGACTTCAGCTGCGCAACCGTGTCGTCGTCTCCGCCATGGACATGTACTCCGCCGAGGACGGACTCCCCGGCGACTTCCATCTCGTCCACCTCGGTGCCCGGGCCCTCGGCGGCGCGGGCCTGGTCATGACCGAGATGGTGTGCGTGAGCGCCGAGGGCCGCATCACTCCGGGGTGCACCGGTCTCTACACCCCCGAGCAGGCGACGGCCTGGCGCCGGGTCACCGACTTCGTGCACCGGCGGGCGCCCGGCACCGCCATCGGTGTCCAGCTCGGCCACTCCGGGCGCAAGGGCTCGACCAAGCTCATGTGGGAGGGCATCGACGAGCCGCTCGACGACGGCAACTGGCCCCTCGCCGCCGCCTCGCCCCTGCCCTACCGCCCCGGCGTCAACCAGGTCCCGCACGTGCTCGACCGCGCGGGTCTCGCCGACATCCGCGAGCAGTTCGCCGCGGCGGCCCGGCGGGCCGCCCGCTGCGACTTCGACCTGCTCGAACTCCACTGCGCCCACGGCTACTTGCTGTCGGGGTTCCTGTCCCCTCTCACCAACCAACGCACGGACGCCTACGGGGGTTCCCTCGCCAACCGGCTGCGTTTTCCGCTGGAGGTGTTCGACACGCTGCGGGGCACCTGGCCGTCCGACCGGCCGATGACCGTGCGCATCTCCGCGACCGACTGGGCGCCCGGCGGCACCACCGCCGAGGAGTCCGTCGAGATCGCGCGGGCCTTCGCCGCCCACGGCGCCGACGCCATCGACGTGTCCACCGGCCAGGTCGTCCCGGACGAACGGCCCGAGTTCGGCCGCTCCTACCAGACCCCCTACGCCGACCGCATCCGCAACACACTCGGCGTGCCCGTCATCGCGGTCGGGGCGATCTCCTCCTGGGACGACGTGAACTCGCTGCTGCTCGCGGGGCGCGCCGACCTCTGCGCCCTCGCCCGGCCCCATCTCTACGATCCGCACTGGACCCTGCACGCCGCCGCCGAGCAGGACTACACGGGACCCGGGGCGCCCTGGCCGGCGCCGTACCGGGCGGGCAGCCGCAGACCTCCCACCGGCCGCACGGACGCGCCCCGGCCACGGCTCACGCTGAACTGAGCCGGCGTGAGCCACGGCTCGCGGAAAATGACTCCCCCCACGGGAACCATCGGGACCGCCGGTCAGTTTCTACAGTGTTGTAGAAGTTGCTACCGAGAACCGATGGAGACCTCATGGCCCTGTGGGACCGCTTCAAGGAGTCCGCGTCGACCATGCAGACGCAGTTGCTCGCCAAGAAGAACGATCTGAAGAGCGGCGCGTTCCGTGACGCCGCCATGGCGATGTGCGCCCTGGTCGCCGCGGCCGACGGCACCGTGGACCCGTCCGAGCGGCGCCGCGTCGCCCAGCTCATCTCCACCAACGAGGTGCTGAAGAACTTCCCCGCCGACGACCTCCAGCGCCGCTTCGACGACTATCTGGACAAGCTCGCGGCCGACTTCGACTTCGGCAAGGTCAGCGTGTTGCAGGAGGTCGCCAAGGCCAGGAAGAAGCCCGCCGAGGCGCGTGCGGTGGTCCAGATAGGCATCGTCATCGGCGGCGCCGACGGCGACTTCGACAAGACGGAGCAGGCCGTCGTGCGCGAGGCATGCTTCGCGCTCGGGCTGGCACCGGCCGAGTTCGACCTGTAGAGGCGGTCGACGGGTGCGCGGGGCTGCCTTCCGCAGCGACCCTCCGCAGCGACCCGTCACAGGGACTCCTCCCAACGACCCGTCACAGCGCGGTCGCGGCCCTCAGCACCGTGAAGAGGGTCACGGTCGCGTTCGCCGACGCCAGCGCCGAGGCCGCCGCGCCGCCCGCGGCGGTCCACAGCGCGAGCCCGGCCGCCGTCCACGCGGGCGGCAACGCGGGAGCGGGCGGCACCGGGCCTAGCAGCGCCGCCACCCGGCGCGGCACCGGTCCGGCCGCAGCGAACCCCACCAGGGCGGTCGCGGCGCCCCGGCCCGCCGTCGCGGGGCCGGACACCAGGGCGGCCTTGCCGATGGCCCGCGCCACCGTCCGGCGGTCGCCCACCGCCCGCGCCGCCTCCTCGTCCGCCCAGCGCTCGGCGGTGTAGGCCACGGCGGTGCGCAGCGGGCGCAGAAACGGGTTGGCGCGCGCCGCCAGCCCCGCCGCCAGCAGGAAGCGGTGGTGCCCCGCCGTCAGGTGGGCCTCCTCGTGCGCGATCAGCGCCTGCCGTTCGCGCGCGTCGAGGCTCGCCAGCATCGCGCGCGACACGACGATCCGCCCGCGTGACCCGGCCGCGTCGCGCCCGCCCGGCAGCGCGTACGCGTAGGCGCGTGTGTCGTCCGGCAGCACGGCCAGCCTGCGCCGGGGCCCGGGCAGCCCGGCCAGCGCCCGGGAGGCGCGCGTGCGTACCCGCCGGTGCAGCCACACCAGGTGCGCGCACGCCCCCGCGACCGCTCCCAGGAGAGGGATGGCCACCCGGCCCACCACCTCGTCGTAGGGCAGCACCGCCCGCACCTCTGGGTCGGCCCACGCGTCGGGCAGCGGATTGCCCGGCAACTGGGCGGTGCCCACCACCATCAGCAGCACCAGGCACAGGGTGCTGCACAGGGCGAGGACGCCGCCGACCGCCGCGAGCAGCCAGGTCGCCGCCCGGGGATGCAGCTGTTGCTCGGCCAGTCGGGCGATCGGCCAGGCGGTCAGGGGCAGGACCAGCGGAAGGAAGACGAACATGCCCACCGGGTCAGTCCCCGCTCTCCGCTTCCGCGCCGTCGAGGAGTGCGCGCAGCAGCCGCTCGTCGTCGGGCGAGAGCGCGGTGACGAAGCTGGCCAGCACCGCGCCCCGGTCGGACTCGCCGTCCAGGACCTTGCGCATCCGCAGCGCCGCGAGCCCGGCCTCGTCGGCCGCCGGGGTCCACACGAACGAACGCCCCGCGCGCTCCCGGGTCACCGACTGCTTGGCGTACAGCCGCGACAGGATGGTCACGACGGTGGTGTACGCGAGCGCTCCGCCGATCCGCTCCCGCACCCAGCCGGCGGTCACCGGCCCCGCCGCGTTCCGCAGCGCCGCCAGGACCTGGGCCTCCAGCTCACCCTGCCCCCGCCTGCGGGCGCGCCCGTCCTCATCCGTCACCTCGTCATCCTACTGAGGTGGGCCACGCCCCTCTCAGGCCTCGCCAGGCCCCCGCTCGTCCGGCCCCCGTACGAACGCCGCTCCCGCGTCCCGCAGCCGGGCGTGCAGACGGCGGAAGACCTCCGCGGACCGCTCGCCCGGCCAGTCGGGCGGCAGCAGGGCGGCGGGCAGGCCGGGGTCCGCGTACGGCAGACGGCGCCAGGAGTCCAGGGCGAGCAGATAGTCCCGGTAGGCCTCCTCGGGCGACACCTCGGACGACGTCCGCGCGCGTGCCTCCCAGGTCCGCAGGGCGGGCTCGTGCAGCCCCAGGAACTCCTCGTGCTGCTTGGCGATCGCCGTCAGGTCCCACCACCGGCCGACCGCCTCGGCCGTCGGCGCGAAGCCCAGGTGCTCGCCCTGGAACAGGTCCACGTACGGGGCGAGTTGGAGCCGTTCCAGGGTGTGCCGGGTCTCGTCGTACAGCCGCGCCGGGGCGATCCACACCCCGGGCGCAGCCGTGCCGAAGCCGAGCCCCGCGAGGCGGGAGCGCAGTACATGGCGCTTGTTGCGCTCGGACTCGGGGACCGAGAAGACGGCCAGGACCCAGCCCTCACGCGCGCGTGGCCGGGCGTGCGGGTAGATGCGGCGGTCACCGTCGTCGAGCAGCTGGCGCGCGTCGGGGGACAGGGCGTACCCGGCGGCGCCGCCCGCGGTGCGCTCCGGTACCAGGAGCCCGCGCCGTTTGAGGCGGGAGACCGACGACCGTACGGACGGCGCGTCCACGCCCACGGCGGCGAGCAGGCGGATCAGCTCGGCGACCGCGAGGGAGCCGGCCGTCTCGCGCGCGTACGCGCCGTAGAGGGTGACGATCAGGGATCGGGGTGTGTGCTGCTCGGCCACGTGATCACTCTAGGGCCCGTAGCCGGAAGCGTTGCAGCTTGCCGGTCGGCGTCCGGGGGAGGGCGTCCAGGAAGACGATCTCGCGCGGGCACTTGTAGGGGGCGAGTTCGGCCTTCACATGGTCGCGGAGCAGCGCGGCCGTGGCGTCGCCGCCCGCCACCCCCTCGCGCAGCACGCAGTAGGCGACGACGACCTGTCCGCGTGCCTCGTCGGGGCGGCCGATCACGGCCGTCTCCACGACGTCGGGGTGGCGCAGCAGCGCGTCCTCCACCTCCGGTCCCGCGATGTTGTACCCGGCCGAGATGATCATGTCGTCGGCGCGGGCGACATAGCGGAAGTAGCCGTCGCTCTCGCGCACATAGGTGTCGCCGGTGAGGTTCCACCCTCCTTGGACGTACTCCGTCTGGCGGGGGTCGGCCAGATAGCGGCAGCCGACGGGTCCGCGTACCGCGAGCAGACCGGGCTCGCCGTCCGCCACCGGCCGGCCCGAGGCGTCCACCACGCGTGCGTGCCAGCCGGGCACGGGCCTGCCGGTGGCGCCCGGTCTGATCTCGTCGTCGGCCGCCGAGATGAAGATGTGCAGCAGCTCGGTGGCGCCGATGCCGTTGATGATGCGCAGACCGGTGCGCTCGTGCCAGGCGCGCCAGGTGGCGGCGGGCAGGTTCTCCCCGGCCGACACACAGCGCCGCAGCGCCGCCACGTCGTACCCGTCGAGTTCGTCCAGCATCGCCCGGTAGGCGGTCGGCGCGGTGAACAGGACGGAGACCCGGTGCCGGGCCAGCGCGGGCAGCAACTGCTTGGGGCCCGCCTGTTCGAGGAGCAGCGAGGAGGCGCCCGCCCGCATCGGGAAGATCACCAGCCCGCCCAGACCGAAGGTGAAGCCGAGCGGCGGGCTGCCCGCGAAGACGTCGTCGGGCCGGGGGCGCAGGACGTGCCGGGCGAAGGTGTCCGCGATGGCCAGCACGTCCCGGTGGAAGTGCATACAGCCCTTGGGGCGGCCGGTGGTGCCCGAGGTGAACGCGATCAGGGCGACGTCGTCGGCCGCCGTCGCCACGGCCGTGAACGGCTCCCGGGCGGCCGGCGCCTGCGCCAGGCGCAGCAGGTCGTCGGCCGTCCCGCCCCCGTAGGGGGTGACGCGCAGACCGGGCACCGCCGCCTTCTCCAGGTCCGCCAGGGAGCGCGCGTCGCACAGGGCGTGCCCGATCCGGCCGAGTTCGCAGATGGTGGCCAGCTCGTGCGCGCGCTGCTGGGCCAGTACGGTGACGGCCACCGCGCCCGCCTTCATCACCGCCAGCCAGCAGGCGGCCAGCCACGGTGTGGTGGGCCCGCGGAGCAGGACCCGGTTGCCGGGGACCACGCCGAGGTCGGTGGTGAGGGTGTGGGCGATCCGGTCGACCCGGGCGCGCAGCTCCCCGTACGTCCACACGGCCCCCTCTCCCGTACGGAAGACGGGCCGGTGTGCGCCGAACCGTTCGATCGTGCGGTCCAGAAGCTCGGCGCCGCAGTTGAGCCGCTCGGGATAGCGCAGCTCCGGGAGGTCGAAGACCAGTTCCGGCCACTGGTGGGCGGGCGGCAGATGGTCGCGGGAAAACGTGTCGGCATGCGCTGAGGTCTTCAGCTCCATACGGGATCGCCCCCTTGTCGCCTCTGGAGCGTATCGTTTGGATGACGGCAGTCAACGGTTCGCGATAAGAGGGAGCCCCGTGAGCCGCTCGGCCCGGATTCCGGACCCGATCCCGGACTCGGCTCCCCGACCCCGGGTCGGTGGACGCGGGGCGGCGGGTGCACAGCGAGACTGGACGCGACACGAGAGGGGCCGCCATGCCCGCATTCGCGCTGGAGCCGGAGCAGGTGGACTGGTGCGCGCGGCTGCGCGCCACCGCCACGGAACGCCTGCGTCCTCTTGCCGACAAGGGTGACCCGGGACGCGTGAACCGGCCACTCGTCGCCGCCCTCGGTGAGCTCGGGCTCCTGGAGCGGCTGTTCACCTCCGGCGCGCTCGACCTGTGCCTGATGCGCGAGTCACTGGCGTACGCCTGCACCGAGGCGGAGACCGCGCTCGCCCTCCAGGGGCTCGGCGCCCACCCCGTCGCCGCGTTCGGCACCGAGGCGCAGCGCGCTCGCTGGCTGCCCGAGGTCACCGCGGGGCGGGCCGTGGCCGCGTTCGCGCTCAGCGAGCCGGACGCGGGCTCCGACGCCGCCGCCCTCGCCCTCAAGGCCGAACCGGCGGACGGCGGTTGGCGCCTCAGCGGCGAGAAGTGCTGGATCTCCAACGCCCCCGAGGCCGACTTCTGCACCGTGTTCGCCCGGACCACCGAGGGCGCCGGGGCGCGCGGCGTCACCGCCTTCCTGGTCCCCGCCGACCGGCCCGGAGTGAGCGGCGCCGCCCTCGACATGCTCTCCCCGCACCCGGTCGGCACGCTCGTCCTCGACGGGGTGCGCGTCGGCCCGGACGACGTGGTGGGCGAGCCGGACCGGGGCTTCCGCGTCGCCATGGGCACGCTGAACCTGTTCCGCCCGAGCGTCGGCGCCTTCGCGGTCGGGATGGCGCAGGCGGCCCTGGACGCGACCGTCGCGCACACCGCGCACCGCAGCGCGTTCGGCGGCCCGCTCAAGGACCTCCAGGCGGTCGCCCACCGGGTCGCGGAGATGGCGACCCGCACGGAGGCGGCGCGCCTGCTGGTCTACGGGGCGGCAGCCGCGTACGACAGGGGGGCGCCGGAGGTCCCCCGGTACTCGGCGATGGCGAAGCTGTTCGCCACGGAGACCGCGCAGTACGTCGTCGACGCGGCCGTCCAGCTGCACGGCGCGCGGGCGCTGCGCCGCGGCCATCTGCTCGAACACCTCTACCGCGAGGTGCGCGCCCCGAGGATCTACGAGGGCGCGACCGAGGTGCAGCGCACGATCATCGCGAAGGAGCTGTACCGATGAGTCTGAACCGGGTGAACCCCGCCGAGCTCTCCCCGCCCACCGGCTTCAGCCACGCCGTCACCGCCACCGGTGGCCGGCTGGTCTTCCTCGCGGGTCAGACCGCGCTCGACGCCGACGGCAAGGTGGTGGGGGAGACGGTGGCCGAGCAGTTCCGGACCGCGCTCACCAATCTGCTGACCGCGCTCGCCGCCACCGGCGGCACCCCGGCGGACCTGGCCCGGGTCACCGTCTACACCACCGACGTCACCGGCTACCGCGCCCGGGTCCGCGAACTCGGCCTGATCTGGCGCGAGCTGGCCGGGTGCGACTACCCGGCGATGGCGGTGATCGGCGTGGTGCGGCTGTGGGACGAGCAGGCGCTGGTGGAGCTGGACGGGTTCGCGGTTCTGGACTGACCGGGGGCGGGTGCCGTGGCGGGCGCGTCCCGCACTGCGGCGGAGGGCCCCGAGGTGAGGTGGCCTGCCGTGGACGCCCCCGAGGTGACCCGCGGCGGAGAGTCCTGAGGTGACCCGCGGCGGAGCCCTGAGGTGACCTGCGGGGAAATAGGGGCCGCACAAGTCTTGTCAGTGCAATTTCACATTACTATGTTACAGCTCACAGTTACGGCTCCTCCGTTCCGCAAGTGCCGTACGGAACAGGGCGAATCACCCCGGTCCATCTCCCGCCCAGGGGGGTCGGCTCGGTGTGCCCGGCCCCGGGAGCCGTGACCGCAGTACCCGCACGCGTTCAAGCACCGCAGCGCCACCCCCCAAGTCGCCTCCCACACAGGAGCCTTTCGGTGTCACAGCTCAGATCCGCGCGCAAGCCGCTCCTCGCCGCCGCCGTCGCGGCAACCCTGCTCGTCACCGCCGGGCAGGCCGCCCAGGCCGCGCAGTCGTCGCACCCCGCGCAGGCCGGTGCCGCGCAGGCGCTCCCCGCCTCCCTCGC
>NZ_JBJHPC010000247.1:0-10196 GCF_045257485.1 Streptomyces sp. YS-3
CGGGTGCCACGTGCGAGCACAGCGTTGCAGGAGGGGCGCGTACATGTCATTGAGGTGTCAACAGAATGACCGGAAAGCATCCGAGGGGCTGKGACTCGGGGCCGGGCGGGAAGTGGCTTTCCGGTCAAGGGATTTCGGGCGCCGCAGGTCGTCGCGCGTCAAGCTGTGAACCGGCTGTCACGTTCCGTTGTGGCCGGAAAGTGACCCTGGTGGATGTGAAGGGGCGGACGGGGGTCTGGACCCGGAGGCCGGGCGATGGCTACTGTCGGCGGCACCTATTAAAAAAATTGAGTATGGAGAAGGGGTGGCCGATGGCGACGAGTGCCTTCCGTGAGGCCGTCGAGTCCGGTGACCATGCCGCGATCGAGGAACTGCTCGCGCGGGACGTGGTGTTCACCAGTCCGGTGGCCTTCAAGCCGTACCCGGGCAGGGCGATCACCGCGGCGATCCTGCGGGGTGTGGGCCGGGTCTTCACCGACTTCCGCTATGTACGGGAGATCGTCGGCGCCGACGGGCGCGACCAGGCGCTGGTCTTCACGGCCAAGGTCGGCGATCTGGAGGTCAACGGCTGCGACTTCCTCCACTTCGACGAGGACGGTCTCATCGACGACTTCACGGTCATGGTCCGCCCGCTGTCGGGGGCTCAGGCACTGTCGGAGGCGATGGGGGCGCAGTTCGACCGCATCCGCGAGGAGGCGGCGAACGCCGGCTGACCTTCCGGGGCCGCGGACGGGCCCGGACGGCGTACGAGAAGAGCCCGGGCCCGCGAGGGAAGTCCTCGCGGGCCCGGGCTCGTCCGGTGGCGGCGGATGACCGCCGCCCCTTCACTGTCGGCTACTCGATGACGAGCTCGACCTCGATGTTGCCGCGCGTCGCCTTGGAGTACGGGCAGTAGGCGTGGGTCGCCTCCACCAGCCGGCGCCCGGTCTCGCCGCCGAGCTCGTCCGGCAGCTCGACGCGCATGACGACCGCGAGGCCGAAGCCGGTGTCGTCCTTGCCTATGGAGACCTCGGCGGTGACGGAGACGTCCTTGGTGTCGAGCTTCATCTCACGGCCGACGGCTCCCATGGCACTGGCGAAGCAGGCCGCGTACCCGGCGGCGAAGAGCTGCTCGGGGTTGGTGCCCTCGCCGTTCCCGCCCAGCGCCGGGGGCATGGCCAGCGGCAGGTCGAGCCGGCCGTCCGAGCTCACGGCCCGGCCCTCGCGCCCGTTGGCGGTGGCGGCGGCGGTGTACAGCGCGTCCATGGGATGCCTCGTCTTCCGTCCGGTGGTGAGCGGCTGCCGCTCTCCTCTGCACTAAAGAATTGCACACAACTAAATTGCGCGCAACTAAATGGCGTCCGGCGAGCTACTCTGGTGACATGAGCTCCTCGTCGACCCCCGCCGCGTCGCACCCGCCCCTGCCGTCCGACGTCGACCTGCTCCGCCTCGACCACCAGGTCTGCTTCTCCCTGCACGCCGCGTCACGCGCCTTCGGCGGCGTCTACCGGGACGCGCTCAAGGATCTGGGTCTGACCTATCCGCAGTACCTGGCGATGCTGGTGCTGTGGGAGCACGGCGCGCAGCCCGTCAAGGTCATCGGCGAACGGCTGCGGCTCGACTCCGGCACGCTCTCGCCCCTTCTCAAGCGGCTGGAGACGGCGGGCCTGGTCACCCGTGAGCGCAGCGCCGAGGACGAGCGCTCGGTGACCGTCCGCCTCACCGAGGAAGGCTCCGGCCTGCGGGAACGTGCCCTGCCCGTCCCCCTGAAGATCCTCTCGGCGACGGGCCTCTCGGTCGAGGAGGTGCTCTCCCTCCAGCAGCTCCTGGGGCGGATCACGGACTCGCTGGACCAGGCGCACTGAGGCCGCCGGGCCCCCGCGGTCACGGCGGACCAGGGGCTACGGCGAACTCGGCTGTTCCACGTGCAGGGTGCGGCTACTTCAGGCCGATCGCGTCGCAGGCGTCCTTGACGTTGGCCGTGCAGATCTCGGACTTCGAGTAGACCCCGTCGCGGATGACCGTCTCCTTGATGTTGGCTCTGGTGAGGGAGGCGATCGGGATGATCACAGAGGGGATGGCCTGCTTGGTGGGGGAGTCGACCGTGGTCTTGGTGATCATGGTCAGCGGCTGACCCTTGGCCAGGGCGACGGCCATCTGGGCGGCTACCGGGCCTTCCTGGACGTACGGCTTGTAGACGCTCATGAACTGCTCACCCATGACGATGCGCTGCACGCCGGCGAGTTCCGCGTCCTGGCCGGTGACCGGGGGAAGCTTGGAGAGACCGGCGGCCTTCAGGGCCGTGATGATGCCGCCCGCCATGCCGTCGTTGGCGGAGTAGACACCGATGATCTTGTCCTTGCCCAGGGCCGAGATCGCGCCCTCCATGTTGGCGTTGGCGTTCTCCGGCTTCCACTCCTTGGTGTCGTACTCCTTGCCGATGTTCACCTTGCCGTCGAGCTCGGCGTGCGCGCCCTTCTTGAACAGGGCGGCGTTGGGGTCGGTGATCGCGCCGTTCATCATCACGATCTGGCCGTCCTTGGCCTTCGCGCCCAGCGCGTCGACCAGGGCCTTGCCCTGCACATGACCGACCTGCTCGTTGTCGAACGAGGTGTACGCGTCGATCGGACCCTCGGCCAGACGGTCGAAGGCGACGACCGGGATGCCCTGGTCCTTGGCCTTCTTCACCGCGCCCGCGATCGCCTTGGAGTCCACCGCGTCCACGATCAGCGCGTCGACCTTGTTGGTGATCATCGTGTCGACCTGCTGCGTCTGGATCGTGGCGTCCTGCTTGGCGTTGGCGTAGACGACCTGCCCCTTGCCCGCCGTGAGGTCCTTGACCATCTTCTCGATGAGCGGCTTGTCGAACTTCTCGTACCGCGCGGTCTGGTTCTCCGGGAGCAGGAGGCCGATCTTTATGGCGCCGCCCTTCTTGGCCCCGGACTCCTTGGCGGTGTCCCCGGACTCCTTGGCGCTTCCGCAGGCGGCGAGAGAGACGGCCATCGCGGTGGCGGTCACGGACACGGCGGCGCGACGCGTACGGGTGTTCATCGAGAGACCTCCCTGACATGGCCGCGTCCTCGCGGCCGAGGTGGCTGGAAGTCAACTGGGAGGCGCATGGGGCGTCAAGGAGTTGAGGGTGAACGAGACCGCAATGAGTCATTCCGTTGATTAGTCGAAGAAGCAACAACTCTGAGCCACGGGCGGGAGGTTGAGCCGAAGGCCTCGCGTCCCCGCCGAGCCGCCCCCGTCCCGACCCGGGTCACGCCAGCCGGAACGCGTCCGCCAGCGCGTCGGCCTGAGCCAGGAGCAGGGTCCGGGTCCTCGGGCCGATCCCGCCGTACTGGCCCGACACCGCGAGACTGACCGTGCCGTGCAGTTGCGACCAGGCGAGCACCGCGCCCGCCAGCGCCGTACCGGCCCGCGCGTCGTACGCGGAGAGCCCCGTGTGCTCCGCGACCCACGCGGCCAGCGACGCGTCCTCCCGTACCCAGAGGGTCATCTCCTCGACCGTCGGGCGGAACGCCTCGCTCGGGTCACCGGAGGCGAAGACCGTCAGGAAGGGGCCCAGCGCGGCCCGCGCGCGCTCCAGCGTCTCCGGCGGGGCGGTGTGGCCCGGCACCGGAGTCCCCTGGATCAGCAGATAGCGGTGCGGCTGCGCGGCGGCCCAGTCGAGGAAGGCGTCGGCGAGGGTGTGCAGCACGGAACGGGCATCGCTCGCACCGAACCCCCGGGCGTGCGTCACGGCATGCGCCAGATCGTCGTAGGCGTCCCGCATCAGCTCGTCCAGCAGCTCGTCACGGCCGTCGAAGTAGCGGTAGAGAGCGGGCCCGGAGAGCCCCATGTCCTTGGCGATCCGGGTCAGCGCCACGGCCTGGGCGCCGCCCTCGGCCAGCTGGTCCAGCGCCGCCGCCTTGATCTCGGCGCGGGTCTGCTCCCGGTAGCGGGCCCGGGGGCTCTTCACCTCGGCGGTCATGGGTCCTCCTGCGCCCACCGGTGTCGCACGCGGCGCGGCGGCGGACGCGGTGCCTCGCGTCGCTCCCTGTCCCCATGATCCTCCCGTGAGTGCGCTTCGCAATGGCTACGGGTCGTCACCGGGGTGGTCCCGGCGCGGGAGGGCGCGGGCGAAGCGTCTCCTGGGCCATCATGCGGATGCGTACCGATGTGTACCGGTCCGCACCGACCGCGTGAGAAATGAGGCCGCTGGTGGCTCCGCATTCCGAGGGCGGTCGTGACGGCGGGCCGGGGCGGCCCGGTACGGCCGCCGCCGAGCCCCTGTCCGACCGGGGCCGCTGGCGGGCGCTCGCGGTGTGCCTGGTGGCGGGGTTCATGACGCTGCTCGACGTGTCGATCGTCAATGTGGCCCTGCCGTCGGTCCGGGTGGCGCTGGACGCGCCGGAGGCCGACCTCCAGTGGGTCCTGTCCGGGTACGCGCTCGCCTTCGGCCTCTTCCTCATCCCCGCCGGGCGGATCGGCGACGCCCGGGGCCGGCGCGTGGTGTTCATGACGGGACTCGCCCTGTTCGTGCTCGCCTCGGCGGCCTGCGGGGCGGCCCAGTCCAGCCTCTGGCTGGTGGCGGCCCGCGCCCTCCAGGGCTTGGCCGCGGGGCTGATCTCGCCGCAGATCTCGGCCCTCATCCAGCAGATGTTCACCGGCGCCGAACGCGGCCGTGCCTTCGGGATGCTCGGCAGCGTCATCGGTATGTCCACGGCCGTGGGCCCGCTCCTCGGCGGCCTGCTCATCCACGCGGCGGGCCCGCAGGAGGGCTGGCGCTGGGTGTTCTACGTCAACGTGCCCCTCGGGATCGTCTGTCTGGTGCTGGCCCGGCGGCTCCTCCCCGACACCCCGTCCGCCCGCCGCATCCCGCTGCGCTCGCTCGATCCGGTCGGTGTGCTGCTGCTCGGCACCGGAGTCCTGGCGCTGCTCCTGCCGTTCGTACAGGCGCAGCAGTGGCACGGCCCCGAGAAGTGGCTGCTCCTGGTCCTGTCCGCCGCTCTGCTCACGGCGTTCGTGGCCTGGGAGCGGCGCCAGAGCGCGCGCGGCGCGTCCCCGGTCGTCGACCTCGCCCTCTTCCACGAGCGCGGCTACTGGCTGGGGTGCGCCCTGATCCTGCTCTACTTCGGCGGGTTCACCTCGATCTTCTTCATCAGCGCCCTGTACCTCCAGGCCGGACTGCATCTGAGCGCGCTGCTCGCGGGGCTGGCCATCACTCCGTTCGCGGTGGGCTCCGGTGTCGCCGCCACCATCGGCGGGCGCCTCGTCACACGCTTCGGGCGCCGGCTGGTCGCGGTGGGCCTGGTCATGGTCGCCACGGGGCTCGGGGCCACCGCACTCGCCGTCCATCTGGCGCCGGGCAGGTCGGCCGCGTGGGCGATGACGGGCCCGCTGCTGCTCGCGGGGCTGGGCAGCGGTCTGGTCATCGCCCCCAACCAGACCCTGGCGCTCTCCCGGGTCCCGGTCCGCTCGGCGGGCAGCGCGGGCGGCACCCTCCAGACCGGCCAGCGCGTCGGCTCGGCAGTCGGGATCGCCGCCGTCGGCGCGGTCTTCTTCGCGCGACTGGCGGACGACGGCTGGGCCACGGCGTACGACCACGGGCTGCTGGTGTCGCTCGCCTTCGTGCTCGGCTCGCTGCTCCTCGCCCTCGGCGATCTACGGGCCGGTGCCCGCGAGAGCCGGACCCAGCCGACCTGACCGCCGCGCGCGGACCGGCACACCGCCGCCCGCGCCGCGCCCCTCACCTCCCCTGGCTGACGGCCCGCCGCCAGGCCGAGTCGACCGAGAGCAGGGCCGCGGGGGCCAGATCGGCCGGAACGTCCGGCAGAAAGGCGCCGCCGGACACGGGGCCCGGGTCGAGGGCCCGCGCCGGGCGGCGCGACGCCGCGTCACCCCGGCCCGCCCAGTGCTCGCGTGCCTCGTCCCGTACGTCGACGAGGGCCTGGCGGCGCTCGACCGGCGGAGGGACGAACAGGCCGCCCGCGGCCCGTGTCTGCTCCTGCCACCGGTCCTGCCAGAACTCGACCGTCCAGCCCGGCCAGCGCGACTCCATCCCGTAGGCCCCGGCCTGAGCGCCGAGCAGCCACCAGCCCACCCGGCGGCGCACCGGATCGACATGCAGCCCGGAGAGCACGGCGAGCCGGCAACCGTCGTGGCCGGGCTCCGGTGCGAGGCGTTCGAGGAGAGCGGGTCCCCCGGCCACCGGATGCTCCCCGGTGGCGGCGAGCAGATGGCAGCGGCCGGTGCCCACGGTGACCACCGTCGCGAGCGGATCGTCCTCGGCCAACTCCTGGTCGCCCGGGGCCAGCGCCGCGCCCGCGCGCACCTCGCGCCCCGGGTCGCGTACCGCGTCCGGGTCCAGGCCCAGATAGGCGCGCAGCTCCGCCGGGCCGTCGTAGGTCCAGCGCACCTGCCAGCCCGGCCAGGCGTGGCGCAGCAGCTCCAGGGCGGCGGCCCGGTGGCGCAGACAGGTGGTCGGCCCGTCCCGGACGAAGACGAGCAGCACCCGGCGGTGCGGGTCGACCAGGACCGCGCCCGCGCAGTGCACGTCGTCGCGCCAGCCGTGGCGGGCCGGAGGGTGGGAGCGCAGGAACGGCAGCACGACGCCGGGGCCCGCCAGCAGGTCGAGATCGAGCCCGGCCGCCCCGAATCGGGACTCGTACAGCTCGTACCGCTCGTGGTCGCCGCTGTCGGGAACGACGGCGAAGGTTGCCCATTCGGCCATGGTCGAAAGGATCTCAACCCGGCGCGCCACCCCACCACCCGGTTCCCGGCGGCGCCCGGAGTGATCCACACCACGGCCGGGACCGCCGCGACGGCCGTAGGGTACGCCCTGTGAACAGACACCTCGCGTTCGAGTGGCTGCACAACTTCCGTGACCTGGGCGGCTATCGCACCGAGGACGGCTCGGCCGTGCGCTGGGGCCGGCTGTACCGCTCCGACTCCCTGGGCAAACTCCAGGGCGAGGACTGGGACCGCTTCCTGGGCCTCGGTGTGCGGACGGTCATCGACCTGCGCTACCCGTGGGAGATCGCGGGCAAGGGCCGTGTCCCCGAGCACACTTCGCTGGTGTACCACAACCTCAGCATCGAGCACCGCCCGTACGACCAGGCGAGTCTCGGCGCGGATGTGGAGACCGGCCCGTTCCTCGCCGACCGCTTCCTGGAGGTCGCCCACGACGGAGTGGAGGAGCTGCGCGCGGCGCTGCGGGTCATCGCCGCGCCCGACAGCGGGCCGCTGGTCTTCCACTGCGCCTCGGGCAAGGACCGCACCGGTCTGCTCGCCGCGCTCGTGCTCATCCTGCTCGGTGTCCCCGAGGACGTCGTGATCGAGGACTTCACCCTCACCGGGCTCGCCACCGACCGTCTGATCGCCGACTGGCGGGATGCCAACCCCGGCCGCGAGATCACCTGGCCGGGCTACGGCCGCGCCCCCGCCGACATCATGCGTCTCTTCCTCGCCGGCCTCACGGAGCGCCACGGGTCGGTGCACACATACGCACGCGAACTGCTCGGCGCCGACGAGCGGTTGGTCGACTCCCTCCGTGCCGGGCTGCTGGAACGCGCGGACGAGCCCGTCGCCGCCCCGTGACCGGCGCGCCCGTCGACGGCCGGCGGGACACTTCTGCCCGTACCGCACCGCGCCTATGGTGGGTCGTCATGTGTGTCCGCCCGGAGGGGAACTGATGGTGCGTAGGACCAGGATCATCCGGCACACCGCCGCGCTCGCGACCGCCTTGCTGATCGGCGCGGGGCTCGCCCCGGCCGCCGCCGCCGACGACACCGGCGGCCCGGCCCGGGGGAACCCGGAGGCCGCCGCGCTCGACGCCTACTGGAGCCCGGTGAGGATGGCGTCCGCGCTGCCCGCCGAGGCGGCCAAGGGCTTCGGGGCCGAGCCACCGGCCTCGCCCGCCGAGGACGGGCCCCGGCCCGGCGAGCACATCCCGCCCAGCCGGAGCTTCGACGGCATCCCCCAGGCGGGTACGTTCTTCTGGACCGACGCCAACGGCACCGGCCGCACCTGTAGCGGCTCGGTGGTCCGCAGCCCCGGCCGCGACCTGGTGCTGAGCGCCGGGCACTGCCTGAAGGGCTACGCCGGTCCCGCGCCCCGGCGCCGGCTGGCGTTCGTGCCGCAATACCACGACGGGCTCAAGCCGTTCGGTGTCTTTCCCGTGGTGACCGACGGCGTCTATGTGTCGCAGCAGTACTACGACCTGGGCGAGCACGCCGGAGCCGCGTACGACTTCGGTTTCGCGCGCACCGGGCCCAACCAGGACGGCACCCGGCTCCAGGACGCGGTGGGCGGAGTGCAGCTGCTCACCGGTACCGGCTACCACCACCTCCCGGTACGCATGATCGGCTATCCGGGCAACGCGCAGAAACCGCTGGAGTGCTGGAGCCGCACCACCAGGTGGGCCAGCGACGACCCCGCCGACCCCGGCACCTTCCAACGCATCGCCTGCGACGCGTTCGTGGGCGGGACCAGCGGCGGCCCGATGCTGGTGCCGGGGTGGGACGGCTGGGGCGTGGTCGGGGTCATCGGCGGCTACCACACCGGCGGCAACACCCCGCAGGTCTCCTACAGCGCCTACTTCGGCGATGCCACCCGGGCCCTGTACCGCGCGGCGGTAAGTGGCGCCCCACCGGCGGGTCCCGCGTCCTGAGGACCGTCCCCACCCGGGAGCGGGAGCCCGCCGTACGGGTTCAGCGGGCCAGTGCCTGCAAACCCTTGCGCAGATCGTCCTGGTTCATGACCGGAGCGAACTCGACCTTCGCGCCCATCTCCAGGAAGAACGGTTCGGCGGTCTTGGGAATCTGCGACGAGTCCTCCATGTCGAACACGATGAAGGCGGTACGAGACCCGTTGCGCGACGTGAAGTAGGCGGCTTCGGGCCGGATTCCCTCCAGCGCGGCTTCCATCGTCTTGCCGAGCGAGCCGTTCCTGATGGCCTCGTTCGCCTTCTCGGTGTCCAGTTCGGCGATCAACAGCATGCGCACGAAACTCACCCCTTCCCGACCGGGTGGGTGCTCGCTTGCGGCGCACCGGTGACTCCCGGCCGCGTACACCACCAGCGTCTCCCTTTACCGGCGATATCACAACGCGGGACATCCCGCACACCGGCGCGAAGGGAGGCGGGCATCCCGGTGGAGCCGGGCGTCGTACAAAATGAGGGCCCGGTTCCTGTTATCCCCGTCCGCGCCAGGGGTCTCCGAACGACGGGAGCGCACGACGACGCCAGCGGGTGAGGGAGCAGATGCACAGGGACAGCACGTCCATGCCGGAGCTGGTGGGCGCCGCGCGCACCGGCGACGCCCGGGCGCGCGAGCGGCTGGTCACCGACTACCTCCCGCTCGTCTACAACGTGGTCGGCCGTGCCATGGACGGCCACGCCGACGTGGACGACGTGGTGCAGGAGACCATGTTCCACGCCCTGGAAGGCCTCGACGGGCTGCGCGAGCCGTCCCGCTTCCGGTCCTGGCTGATCGCCATAGCGATGAACCAGATACGCCACCGCTGGCGGGCCCAGCAGTACACGACCCCGGCCGGCCCCGAGCAACTGGCCGCGGTGGCCGACCCCGAACCGGACTTCGTCGACCTCACCATCCTGCGCCTCGGTCTGTCCGGGCAGCGCCGCGAAGTGGCCGAGGCGACCCGCTGGCTCGACGAGAGCGACCGCGAACTCCTCGCCCTGTGGTGGCAGGAGGCGGCCGGTGAACTCACCCGCGCCGAACTCGCCGAGGCGATGGCCCTCACCCCCCAGCACGCCGCCGTCCGGGTCCAGCGCATGAAGGCCCAGCTGGAGACCGGCCGGGTCGTGGTGCGGGCGCTCGCGGCCCGGCCGCTCTGCGACGAGCTGGCCCGGACCGTCACCGGGTGGGACGGCCGCCCCGCCCCGGTGTGGCGCAAGCGGATCGCCCGCCACACCCGTGACTGCCGGACCTGTTCCGGAAGGGGCGCGGGCCTGGTGCCCGCCGAGGGGCTGCTCGCCGGTCTCGCCCTGCTGGTGCCGCTGTACGGGGCCGCCCGGTTCGTCCCCGACGCCGGCCTGGCGCCGGTCGCGTCCACCGCGCCGGTGCCGGGCGGCGCCGGGACCGGGCCGGCCACCCCGGCGAAGRCGCGTGCGTACGCGGTCAAGGGCGCGCTCGCCCTGGCGCTCGCCGTCGTCCTCGCCATCGGGGCCGCACTGCTGTGGCCCGACCCGAGTCCACGGGCCACTCCCGCCC
>NZ_JBJHPC010000248.1:0-10185 GCF_045257485.1 Streptomyces sp. YS-3
CTTCCCCCGCCCGCCCCTCGGTCTGACCATCTCCTGACCAGGCTCTGACCAAGCCCTTCCCCCGCCCGCCCCTCGGTCTGACCATCTCCTGACCAGGCTCTGACCAAGCCCCGCACAACCGCGTGGGAACTCGTCAGAACTTGTCGCGTAGCAGCGCGTTTATCGGCCCCTCCCGCGACCTACCCTGAAGGTATGGCAGGGCGTGGAGAGCCACCCGAGGGGACCCCGGAGGGCCTCCCCGGCGGAGGTGAGGACGAGTACCGATCCGTCGTGTTCGACGAGTCGTTCGTCCGTGCTGCCCGCCTTCAGGAGTTCTCCGCCCAGGAACGGATGCGCGAGCACGCGCGCGCGGTGCGCAGCCGGTCCAGCTGGTCGTTCAGACCCTTCACCAAACAGATAGTCGCGCTGGCCGTCCTCCTCTTCATCGCGTTCGGCACCGCCGTGTACATGGGCTTGCGTCACCCGTACCAGCCCGGTGGCGGCAGCGTCGCCGCCGAGCCCCTGCGGATGACCGTGATCCCCCTGGCCCCGCAGACCGTCGTCCCCGGCATCGACGTCGACCGCCTCTTCGACCACAGCCCGGCCGCCCAGTTCCGCACCGGCGCCGACGGCATCAACCTTCCGGCCGTCCGCAGGACCGCCCATTTCTCCGAGAGCCAGATCATCGCCGGTGTCACCACCGCCAAGGAGTATCTGGTCCAGTCCTCCCTCGATCCCCAGGTCCTGACCGGGAAGTCCGTGCACCAGGTGCGGGCACTGCTCGATCCGGAGCTGCTCGCCCAGTTCGACCAGAGCATCGACAACCCGGCCGACGACGGCCGGCACGCCGCCACGGGCTGGCTGGTGCGCTTCGATCCGGCCAAAGTCGCACTGGCAGACTCCCAGGTGCGTGTGCAGGGCACCTTCCATTACGCCGAGTCCGGCCGGGACACCCTCGATGTGACGTCCGACCACACCTTCACGTACGCCCTGCGCCCGACCGCCTCCGGTTCGGACAAGGCCGCCTCGCTCTTCACCGTCCGCCGCGAGCTGCACTTCCGCTTCGACCGCGACGACCTGCGGCTGCACCGCGTCGAGCTGCAGTTCAGCTATGTGGAGGCCGGACCGCAGGCCTGCTCGGCCGATGTCTCCGCGCAGCTGCGGCCCCTGCTCGCGGGTGAGCGGACCAGCGCGACCGGCCCGGCGGGTACCGATCCGTACGCGACCGGTCCCGCCACCGCGGCCCTCTGCGGCACCCTCGCCACCAGCGCCCAGCCGACGCCGTAAACGTCCCTAGGCGTCCCGCCCCGGCCCCTCCTGTGGCCCGTCGGTCCGGTCCGTCCCGTCGCCGTCCGTCGCCGGACCGGAAGGACGGTCCTGCGGCTCGTCCTGGGATCCGCCCTGCGGTCGGTCGGAGGTGCGCGAGGCGGAGCCCGCGCCGGTGAACTTGCCGTACAGCTTGCCGCCCAGGTCCGCCGTGCCGCCGGCTATGTCGCCGACCAGCTTCATCAGCGGGTCCTTGCTGGTGCGCACCGTCTCGGCGTACGAGGCGGCGGACTCGCGGAACGAGTCGGAGACCGAGGCGTCCTTGTCCTCCTCACGACGGGGGTAGTGGCCGTCCATCAGGCGCTGGTAGTCACGGCTGGCGGCCCACTTCTTCAGCTCGGCCGCGCGCACGGTGGTGAACGGGTGCGAGCGGGGCAGCACGTTCAGGATCTTCAGGACCGAGTCGCGCAGGTCGCCGCCCGCCTCGTACTCCTCGGCCTGCTCCAGGAACGCGTCCACGTTCATCTCGTGCAGGTGGTTGCCCCCGGCTATCTTCATCAGGCCCCGCATCGAGGCCTGGAGATCCTGGCCGACGAGCAGTCCGGCCCGGTCGGCGGACAGCTCCGACTTGCGGAACCACTCCCGCAGCGCCGTCACGATCGCCATGACCGCCACATTGCCCAGCGGGATCCAGGCGACCTTCAGCGCCAGGTTGGTGAGGAAGAGCAGGATCGTGCGGTAGACGGAGTGGCCGGACAGGGCGTGGCCCACCTCGTGGCCGACGACCGCGCGCATCTCCTCCTCGTCGAGCAGCTCCACGAGGCCGGTGGTGACGACGATGATCGGCTCGTCGATGCCGATGCACATCGCGTTCGGCCGGGGGTCCTGCGTCACGTACATCGGGGGGACCTTCTCCAGGTCCAGGATGTAACAGGCGTCCCGCAGCATCGAGTTGAGGTGGGCGAACTGGGCGTCGCTCACGCGCACGGAGTCGGAGAGGAACAGCAGGCGCAGACTGCGCTCGGGCAGCAGCCCGCTGAGCGCCTTGAAGACCGTGTCGAAGCCGCTGAGCCTGCGCAGCGCCACCAGCGCCGACCGGTCGGCGGGGTGTTCATAGGCCCGGGAGGAGATCCCGGGGAAACGTCGGCGCTGCCTGCTGGGCACGCTGTCCTGGATGTCATCGGTCATGGTGTCCCCCTGTCTGAGAGTCTCGGCTCGTCCCCCTGACGACATCCACCCTAGGCGGTGGGGCTACCGTGGGGCGGGGGCCTGTGGATAACCAAGGAGACACCTGCCATGACGGACGCCGTCGCGCTTCTCGCCGCCGCCTCGGACCAGCAGGGACCCGGCAATGTGCTGCGGATCCTGCTGCTGGTGTCGATCCTCGGTGCGGGCGGCCTCGCCTGGCTGCTGCTGCGCGGCTACCGCACGAACGACGGTGGCGACGCGGCGGCGGCCGAGCCGGACGGCGAGCCGAGCCGGGGCGCGAGCCCCGACGCGGAGGGCGTCGTCAAGGACTGAACGGCTGAGTCGGCGTGAGAGTGCCCGGGCGGCCCGCATACGATGTGCCCGAAGTCTCCGCTCCGACTCCCGGATAGGTCCTGCTGACGATGAGCCTCACCAGCACCGCCGCCACGCACCTGGTCACCCTCGCCGAGGGTGCCGAGCACGGTGGCAACCACGAAAGCCTCAGCCCGTACGTCACCGGTGGCGGCGCGCTGTTCGCGCTGCTGCTCCTGCTGTGGATCACCACGCGTTTCAACCGCGACCGCTGAGTCGGGGCGTTTCCACCGGGCCAGTAGGCTCTGCACGCATGGGAGAGCAGGAAGTGCCTACCGGTCCGGTCAAGCGGCGCATCGGCGTGATGGGCGGAACGTTCGACCCGATCCACCACGGACACCTGGTGGCCGCCAGCGAGGTGGCCTCTCAGTTCCACCTGGACGAGGTCGTGTTCGTACCGACGGGGCAGCCGTGGCAGAAGAGCCACAAGAACGTTTCCGCGGCCGAGGACCGGTATCTGATGACGGTCATCGCGACCGCGTCCAACCCGCAGTTCTCGGTGAGCCGGATCGACATCGACCGCGGCGGCGCGACGTACACCGTGGACACGCTGCGGGACCTGCGCTCCCTCAACAGTGACGCGGACCTGTTCTTCATCACCGGCGCCGACGCGCTCTCGCAGATCCTCACGACCTGGCGTGACGTGGACGAGCTCTTCTCGCTCGCCCACTTCATCGGGGTGACCCGGCCCGGCCACATACTGACGGACGACGGTCTGCCCGAGGGCGGGGTGTCGCTGGTGGAGGTGCCCGCCCTGGCCATCTCGTCGACGGACTGCCGGGCGCGGGTCGCGCAGGGCGACCCGGTCTGGTATCTGGTTCCGGACGGTGTGGTGCGCTACATCGACAAGCGCCAGCTCTACCGCGGCGAGTGAGAGAAGGGCACCCGGTGAACGACCGACAGGACCCCTACGACCCCTATGCGCCGCAGGTGCGGCTTGTCGGTTATGACGAGTACGGCCAGCCGGTGTACCAGCAGGTGCCCCAGGAGGGTTCGTACGACCCGTACGGCCAGGCCCAACCGCAGCAGACCCACCAGAGCCACCAGTCCCAGCAGGACCATCAGGGTCAGCAGCAGGGGCAGCAGGGCGGGTACGGGTACGACCCGTACGGCCAGCAGCAGCCCTCGTACGACTACGGCACCGGCTCCGGTTCCGGCTACGACGCGTACGGCCGGCCCGCGCAGCCGTCCGTGCCCCAGGAGCACCAGGGGTACGGCTACGACACGCAGCAGTGGGGCCGCGAGCAGTCCCCGGTCCAGCAGGCAGCCCAGGCTCCTGCGCAGGCGCAGGCGCAGGCGCAGGTGCAGGCGCAGGCCCAGGCACAGGCACAGGCTCCCGTGCGGGAGGCCGAGCCCGAGCCCGATCCGGTCGCCGAGCAGGGCGGTCCGGTGCTGCCGCAGCAGCGCAAGGACGAACGCGACTACCGCACCGAGCAGTTCTCCTTCATCGAGGAGCCCGACGAGGACTCCGAAGACGTCATCGACTGGCTGAAGTTCACCGAGAGCCGCACCGAGCGGCGCGAGGAGGCACGGCGCCGCGGCCGTAACCGGGTGGTCGCGCTCGTCGTCGTCCTGGCGCTCGCCGCGATCGGCGGGGTCGGCTACCTCTGGACGGCCGGAAAGCTGCCCGGCCTGTCCTCGTCCTCGGGCTCGGAGAAGCCGACGGTCGCGGTCGGGGCGCAGAAGCGGGACGTGATCGTCGTCCATCTGCACAACACCCAGAAGGGCGGCACCTCCACGGCGCTGCTCGTCAACAACGCGACCACCAAGCAGGGCACCACCGTCCTGCTGCCCAACACCCTCGCCGTCTCCAACGACGACGGCACCCGGACCACGCTCGGCAAATCGGTGGACGGCGACGGTTCGCAGGGGACCCGTGAGGCGCTCGGTACCCTGCTCGGCACCAAGATCAGCGGCACCTGGCGGCTGGACACGCCCTTCCTGGAGAACCTGGTCGACCTGGTCGGGAACATCGACATCAGTACGGATGCCGACGTGCCGGGCGCCAAGGCGGGTGCCGGTCCGGTGGTGAAGAAGGGCGAGGACCAGACGCTGACCGGGCAGATGGCCGTGGCGTACGCCACGTACAAGGGGCCCGGCGAGGCGGACGCCAAGCAGCTGCAGCGGTTCGGGCAGGTGATGTACGGGGTGTTGCGCAAGATCTCGGACGATCCGAAGGCCGCGACGATCACCGTGCAGACGCTGGCGCAGATCCTGGACCCCTCGCTGCCCGAGGCCGACCTCGGTGCCGCGCTGGCCAAGCTCGCCGAGCACGCCAAGGTCGGCGCCTACAAGACGGCGATGCTGCCGGTGCAGCAGGACGGCACGCTCAGCGCGCAGGCCGGGGACAGCGTGGTCAAGGACATCCTGGGCGGCTCGGTCACGGCGCCCGACAAGGGCTCGGCGGTCCGCGTCGGGGTCAGCAACGGCAGCGGCAACCCCAAGGCGGCGGAGAAGGCCCGGATCGCCCTGGTCAACGGCGGTTATGCCGTCATCGACGCGGGCGGCGCGAGTACGGCGGCGTCGTCCTCCGTCACGTACGGTGACGCGGCGCAGAAGGCGAAGGCCGAAGAGGTGGCCAAAACGCTGGGGCTGCCGGCCGGCGCGGTGAAGCAGGGCAAGGCCGCGGCGAACGCGGATGTCACCGTGGTGCTCGGCAAGGACTACAAGATCAAGTAATCCTTTCGGGGCTGTCGGCGGTCCGTGAGACCCTGGAGAACGATCTGAATCGATCTGACCGCCGACGAAAGCCAGCTTGTGACCGCCACGGACCGTTCCATCGAGCTCATCACCGCCGCCGCCCAGGCGGCTGCCGACCGGCTCGCGCACGACATCATCGCGTACGACGTCAGCGACGTGCTGTCGATCACCGACGCCTTCCTGCTCGCCTCCGCCCCCAACGACCGCCAGGTCAAGTCGATCGCGGAGGAGGTCGAGGAGCGTCTGAACAAGGAGCTCGGCGCCAAGCCGGTGCGCCGGGAGGGCGACCGCGACGCCCGCTGGATCCTGCTCGACTACGTGGACATCGTCGTCCACGTCCAGCACAGCGAGGAGCGTGTCTTCTACGCCCTGGAGCGCCTCTGGAAGGACTGCCCCGAGCTGCCGCTTCCCGAGGACGCGCTGAAGACCCGCGGCAAGGCCGCCGAGCACGCCCAGCTGCACGGTGGGACGGAGGACGGTGAGCTGAGCTGAACGGCAGCGACACCAAGCCCGGCCGGGGCCGCCGCGTCGTCCTGTGGCGGCACGGCCAGACAGCGTGGAACCTGGAGCGCCGCTTCCAGGGCTCCACGGACATCGAGCTGACCGAGACCGGCCTCGGTCAGGCGCGCCGGGCGGCGCGCCTGCTGGCGGCCCTGAAGCCGGACGCGATCATCGCCTCCGACCTCCAGCGGGCCGCGGCGACCGCCGGTGAGCTGGCCGCGGTCTGCGGGCTGCCGGTGACCCACGACGCCGCCCTGCGGGAGACGTACGCGGGCGCCTGGCAGGGCCTGACCCACACGGAGATCGTCGGGCGCTACGGCGAGCAGTACGCGGCGTGGAAGCGCGGCGAGCCGGTGCGCCGGGGCGGCGGCGAGCTGGAGACCGAGGTGGCCGACCGGGCCGCCCCGGTGGTGCTCGCGCACGCCGACAAGCTGCCCGACGACGGCACCCTGGTCGTGGTCAGCCACGGCGGGACGATCCGCACGACCATCGGCCGCCTCCTCGGCCTGGAGTCGCACCACTGGGAGGGCCTGGGCGGCCTCTCCAACTGCTGCTGGTCCGTCCTCGGCGAGGGCGCGCGCGGCTGGCGCCTGCTGGAGCACAACGCCGGCACGCTGCCCGAACCGGTCTTCGGCGACGACGACTGACGGCCGGGCCGACCGCGCCGGGGCGGCCCCCGGGCCGCCACCGGGCGCGCCGGGTGCCCGCCCGGGGCGGTGCGACCACCGGATTTCACTTTCCGGCAGGTCACAGGCTAAAGTTCTTCTTGTTCGCGGCGCGGGAGCGCAGGAAACAAAGCGAACAGCGGGGCTATAGCTCAGTTGGTAGAGCGCCTGCATGGCATGCAGGAGGTCAGGAGTTCAATTCTCCTTAGCTCCACAGGTACGGGAATCCCGTCCGGTCCATTCGACCGGGCGGGATTTCGCGTTTCCGGGACGCGTCCCGCCCGCGCCCCGCGTACGTCCCGCGGGCCCGCCACGGCGCCCGCGGGTGTGAGGCGACCGCCCAGCCCCGTGCCCGCGCGGTCGCCTCACGCCCAGATCTTCTCCCGCATCTCCCGCAGCATCGCCGTACGCGCGGCGCTCTCCTCGTCGTTCGGTGTGTACGTCACGATCCGGCACTCCGGCATGCCGTTGATGGACAGCGACACCGACGTCATCCGTATCTCGCCGACCGCCGGGTGCCGGAAGGTCTTCACGCGCGGGCCCGGCGGCACCACGTCGCCGTTCTTCCACAGCCGCGCGAAGTAGGGGCTGGCCTCGGAGAGCCTTGCGATGAACGACTCCCAGGCGGGCTCCCCCGCATGGCGGCCGTACTCCGAGCGCAGCGTCGCCACCATCACCGGCAGCTCCTTCTCGCGGAACAGCACCGGGCAGTTGGGCTCGGGCACGGTGAACAGCGTCCACAGGACGTTGCGCACGCCCATCGACCGGATCTCCGGGATGTCGAACAGGTCCCGGTAGGCGGGGTTGGTCGCAAGCAGGTCGTAGCGGCCGTTGTAGACCACCGCCGGATGCGGGTCCAGGGCGTCGATGATCCCCTGGATCTCGGGGCCCACCTCCACCGCCGCGGCCTCCCGGTCCGGCACGCAGGGCACGTCCGCCAAGTGGTAGAGGTGGGCGCGCTCCGGCTCGTCCAGCCGCAGGGTGCGCGCCACCGCGTCCAGGACCTGCGGCGAGGCGTTGATCGGGCGCCCCTGCTCCAGCCAGGTGTACCAGGTCACGCCGACCCCGGAGAGCTGGGCGACCTCCTCGCGGCGCAGCCCCGGCGTACGCCTTCGCAGGCCCGGAGGCATGCCGACGTCGGCCGGTGTCACCCGCGCCCGTCTGCTGCGCAGGAAGGCGGCCAGTTCTGGTCTGCGGCGTCCGTTCGGTGCGGCCACTGTCGTCACGTCCCCCATGTTCGGCTCCGTCGCCCGCCGCTGCCAGGTGCTGTCAGTACCAGCATCAGCGGGCTCTCGTTACCCGTATCGGAGCGGGGTCAGGCTGGCTGCCATGACCACCGCACTCCGTCCGGGCCCAAGTCCCCTACTCAGTAAAGACCGTGCCACTGACAACCGGCCTTCGCTGCTGCTCGCGATCGTGCTCGCGGCGCAGTTCATGGCGCTCCTCGACGTGTTCATCGTCAACGTGGCTGCTCCCACCATCCGTACCGAACTGCACGCCTCCGGCTCCGCGTTGCAGCTGGTCGTCGCCGGTTACACCATCGCGTACGCGGTGCTGCTCATCACCGGCGCGCGACTGGGCGACCTGCTCGGGCACCGCCGGCTCTATCTGACGGGCCTGGCCGTCTTCACCGCCGCCTCCCTCGCCTGCGGTCTGGCGGGCACGGCCGGGCAGCTGATCGCCTTCCGGCTGGTGCAGGGCGCCGGTTCGGCACTGATGATCCCGCAGGTGCTCAGCCTCATCCAGCGCAACTTCACCGGAGAGGCACGCACGCGTGCACTCGGGGTGTACTCCGCCGTGCTCGCCACCGGCGCCGCCGCCGGACAGGTGCTGGGCGGCATCCTGGTCAGCGCCGACCTCTTCGGCACCAGCTGGCGTCCGGTGTTCCTGGTCAACGTGCCGCTCGGGATCGCCCTGCTGGTCCTCGGCATGCGCCTGCTGCCCAAGGAGCGGCACGAGCACCGCGGCGCCGCGCGCTGGGTACGCGACCTCGACCTCCCCGGGCTGGTCCTGCTCGGCGCCGCCGTCTGCCTGCTCACCGTGCCCCTGGTGCTCGGCCAGGAGGAGGACTGGCCGCTGTGGGCCTGGCTGTCGCTGGCGTCCAGCGTGCTGCTCTTCGCCGCCTTCTGGACGTACGAGTCGCGCCTGGCCCGGCGCGGTGGCGTCCCGCTGATCGCGCCCAGGGTGCTGCGCCTGCCCGGCATGGGCCTCGCGGTCTTCCGGATCGTCGCGGTGATGGCCGTCAACGCGGGCTTCCTGTTCACCCTCACCCTGCACATCCAGGGCGGCCTCGGCTTCAGCGCGCTGCGCGCGGGACTGACCTTCGCGCCGACCGCCGTGGTCTTCGGCACGGTCGGGCTGACCTGGCGTCGCTGGCCCGCACGCTGGCAACGGGCCCTGGTGCCGGGCGGCTTCGCGCTGACCACGCTCTCCACCCTGGCCACCGGCGCCCTCCAGCGCGGCGGCGGCACGGGCGGCCTCGTCGTCTACGTGACGTACGCGGGCGTGGGAGCCGGTCTGGCGCTCGCCTTCAGCCCCACCTTCGCGCGAGCGCTCGCGGATGTGCGGCCCGAGGACGCCTCGGACGCCAGCGGGCTGCTGGCCACCGTGAACCAGCTGGGCCAGCTGATCGGCGTCGCGGCCTTCGGCACGCTCTACCTGAACCGGCTCACGGCGGGGGCGCACACCTTCGGCGGCGCGCAGTGGGCATGCTCCCTGGCGCTGTCCGCGGCGGCACTGGTGGGAGCGCTGACGGGGCTCGTATCACGACGCCGCTGACCCTCTTGCGCGACCATGGCAGAATCGTGACGGCCGGAGGGGGACGACGGACCGAACGGGAGGGAGACCGCGATGCCTGCGAGCCGCGACGACGTCCCGGACCTGTCCGGTGCGCCGCGGACAGCGACCCGGATCAGCCGCCCTTCCCGCGCGTTCTCCCAGGTCGCGGGGGTGCCCGGCGACCGCGGGAGCGTCACCTACGTGTGCACGGCCTGCGGCCACAGCTGGAGCTGAGATGGGTGCACACAGGCGGAAGTGCGACTGGTGCGGCAGCGGTACGCCCATCGTCCGGGACATGGAGCCGGTCAACGCCGACTACCAGTACTGGTGCGAGGAGTGCGCGCGGGCGCTGATCATAAAAGGCGACCCCATCGAGACCTACCGGGAGCTGGAGGGGGAGCCGATCTACGGCCGCCTCCTGGAGGCGCACTGCACCCTCAAGAGGTTCTACTCCTTCGCCACAGCCTGACGGCCCCGGCGGACCGCGGCGCCCCGTGCCACGGCCCGAGCGCCACCGCCGCCACACACACCAACCCGGCCAGCGGATAGAGCGCCGAGAGCGCCATCTGCCATCCGTTCTGCGCCAGTTCGGGGCGGCCCGCCCCGTGCGGCACCCACCACAGCGCGTACGAGCCGAAGACCAGCGCGACCGCGGCCCCGCCGGTGCGGTGGGCGCCCAGGACCACGAGCCCCGGCACGCACCACACCCAGTGGTGCGTGCCGGGGCTCGTGGTCC
>NZ_JBJHPC010000249.1:0-10178 GCF_045257485.1 Streptomyces sp. YS-3
GCCGGCTGGGTGAGGCCGCCGTGCTCGACGAAGGTGGCACGGGCGGCCAGGTGCGGGTGGTCGGGGGCCTCGCGCAGCGAGAGCACCGGCGCCACGCAGGCGTCCGACCCGGCGAAGACGGCCGTCCACTCCTCGCGGGTACGGGTGCGGAACCGCTCGGCGATGGCGGTGCGCAGCTCCTCCCAGCGGGCGAGGTCCTGACGGGCCGGGGCGACGGCGTCGAGCCCGAGCAGCCGCCTGAACTCCTCGTAGAACCGCTGCTCAAGGGCGCCGACCGCCATGTACTGGCCGTCGGCGGTCTCGTAGGTGCCGTAGAAGGGGCAGCCGCCGTCGAGCAGATTGGCGCCCCGCCGGTCCTGCCAGCCGCCGGCCGCCAGCATGCCGTGGATCATGGTGGCGAGGTGGGCGGCGCCGTCCACGATCGCGGCGTCCACCACCTGTCCCTCGCCCGTGGTGCGGGCGTGCTGGAGGGCGGCGAGGACACCGACGACGAGATAGAGCGAGCCGCCCGCGTAGTCGCCCACCAGGTTGGCGGGGACGGTCGGCGCCTCGTCCGGGCCGCCGATCATGCCGAGGGTGCCGGTGACGGCGATGTACGCGATGTCGTGCCCGGCGCGGGCGGCGAGCGGGCCGTCCTGGCCCCAGCCGGTCATCCGTCCGTAGACCAGCCGCGGGTTGCGGGCCAGGCACTCCCCGGGCCCGACGCCGAGGCGCTCGGCGACACCCGGGCGGTAGCCCTCGACGAGGATGTCGGCCTTCTCCACCAGGTCCAGGACGCGCGCGGCGCCGTCCTGCGCCTTCAGGTCGATCAGTACGGAGCGCTTGTTGCGGTTGGTCAGGTCGTACGCCGGATCGATGCCCAGGCCGGCCCCGCCGGGGCGGTCGACCCGCACCACGTCCGCGCCGAGGTCGGCCAGGAGCATGGCGGCGAAGGGGCCGGGTCCGATCCCCGCCAGCTCGACCACCCGCACCCCGGCGAGCGGGCCGTTCCCCGAACCTGTCATCGAGCCCCCAGCACTGTGACACAACTGATGTAACAGCAGTGATGCTAAGAACACGTTCCACTCCGCACAAGCCCCTTGCGCGAGCAAGCGCTTGGTTTTCGCCGAACGGATTTCTTCCCGTCCTTGATCACCCATGGCACCGCGTCTCACGCTAGCCTCAGCGACCGACATCGGCGCGGGAGCGCGGCCGGGCAGAGCGGAGGGCATCCCCTTGGAAGGTGCACAGCGGGCACAGCGGGCGGCGGGGCAGCGGGCCCGGCGGGCGGCGAGGCCGTACGACATCGTGCTGTTCGGGGCCACCGGGTTCGTGGGCACCCTGACGGCGAAGTACCTGGCCGCGCACGCGCCCGAGGGGTGCCGCTGGGCGCTGGCCGGGCGGTCGGCCGCCAAGCTGGAGGCGCTGCGCGAGGAGCTCGCCGCCATCGACCCGGCGTGCGCCTCACTGCCGCTGATCACGGCCGACTCCGCCGACCCCGGCTCGCTGCGCGCGCTGGCCGGGTCCGCGCGGGTGGTGGCCACCACGGTCGGCCCCTATGTCTGGTACGGCGAGGGCCTGGTCGCCGCGTGCGCCGAGGCGGGGACCGACTACCTCGACCTCACCGGCGAGCCGGAGTTCGTGGACACCATGTACGTACGCCATGACGCGCGGGCCCGGGAGACCGGCGCGCGGCTGGTGCACGCCTGCGGCTTCGACTCGGTGCCGTGCGACCTCGGCGTGTACTACACGGTCCAGCGGCTCCCCGAGGGCGTACCGCTGCGGGTGGACGGCTTCGTACGCTCCAACGCCATGTTCTCCGGCGGTACCTTCGCCTCCGCGCTCACCGCGATGGGCCGGGGCCCGCAGCAGTTCAAGGCGGCCCGCGAGCGGCGGCTGCACGAGCCGCGCCTGGTCGGGCGGCGGGCCAGGGCGCCCCTCGGCACCCCGCACTTCAGCCGCGAGACCGGCGCCTGGGCGCTGCCGCTGCCGGTCCTGGACCCGGCGGTGGTGGCCCGCTCGGCCGCGGCGAGCGAGCGCTACGGCCCCGACTTCCGCTACCGCCACTTCGCGGCGGTGCGGCGGCTGCCGATGGCGCTGGGCGCGGTGGCCGGGGCGGGCGCGGCGCTCGGCGTGGCCCAAGTGCCCGCCGCGCGGCGGTTGCTGATCAGCCGTTACGAGCCGGGCAGCGGACCGGACCAGGAGCGCCGCGACCGCAGCTGGTTCTCCCTGCGCTTCGTCGGGGAGGGCGGCGGGCGGCGGGTGTTCACCGAGGTCTCCGGCGGCGACCCGGGGTACGACGAGACGGCCAGGATCCTCGCCGAGGGGGCCCTGAGCCTGGCCTTCGACGAACTCCCGGATCTCGCCGGGCAGTTGACGACGGTCACCGCGATGGGTGACGCCCTGCTGGCCCGGATCCAGAAGGCGGGCATCCGCTTCCGGGTGGCGGACGCCCGCTAGCGCCGGCTTGCCGGTGCCGCTAGGTGGCCGGTGTCCGTCGGTCGGCCGGTTCCGGTACGGGCCCGAGCGCGGTGCGCAGTGCCTCGCGGCACAGGGCGTCCGCGCGCCGGGTCGACTCCGGCAGCCGGTAGCGCGGGGTGAGCCGGAGGGTGTGGGCGCAGGCGTTGTCCAGGCTCACGCGGTGGCCGACGGAGACGAACACCGGCTTGACGCCGTCCCGGGTGCGCAGCGCCCGGCCCACCTCCGCGCCGTCCGCGTCCACCAGCGCCGAGGCGTCCCCGCGCCGGGCGCCGGGCTCCTGGTGGGCGAAGGCGAACGGGTTCTTGGCGACGCCGATCACCGGCAGTCCGGTGAGCACGCCGAGGTGGGAGGCGAGACCGAAGCGGCGCGGGTGGGCGAGTCCGTACCCGTCGCAGACCACCAGGCCCGGGCCGGTGCTCAGCGCGCCGAGGGCCGCCAGGACGGTGGGGATCTCCCGGAAGGCCAGCAGCCCCGGCACGTACGGGAAGGCGACCCGGCCGACGGCGGTGGACTCCTCGACGACCTCCAGGGTGGCCGCGTCCAGGACGACGGCAGCCGCCGCGACGACGTCCCGCTCGTCGTCGTACGCCACGTCCACACCCGTCACCTGGCCGGTGCCGGGCGGCGGGCCGGGTTCGTCGAGCACGACCCGGCCGCGCAGTTCGTCCTGCACGGCCAGCGCCCCGGCCTCGTCGGCAGGCCAGTCCCGGGGGATCTCTGTGAGCGTCACCATGCCCTCACCCTAGGGTCTCGCCGGAAAGACGCCCGGAGTAGCCTGCCGATCATGTTCATACTGGACCTGACCTACACCGCTCCCCTCGCCCGCGTCGACGAGCTGCTCGACGCGCATGTCGCCTGGCTGAACGGGCATTACGAGACGGGCGTGTTCATCGCCTCCGGCCGCAAGGAGCCCCGCGAGGGCGGGATCATCCTGGCCGTCGGGGACGACCGCGCGGCGATCGAGGAGATCACGGCGACCGACCCCTTCAGCGTCAACGGTGTGTGCGCGTACCGGATCACCGAGTTCTTCGCGACCAAGGTGGCGCCCGGACTGGACTCCTTCCGGGAGGAGTTGCCCGCGTAGCCTCAGCGGGCCCCGCGTACGAGCCGGGCCACCCGGCCCTTCTCGCCCGCCGCCCAGCAGCCGAGGTCGGGTGCGCAGTCCACGGTGTCGTACGAGCCGGTGTCGACGGTCCGCCAGGTGCGGCCCCCGTCGGTGGTCGCGTCGGTGCCGGTGGGCCCCACCGCGAGCGCGGCCGACCGGCTGTGCGGCAGCCAGGCGACGCCGGAACGGTAGGCGGCGACCGGGGCCGCCGCCGGGGACCAGGTGTGGCCGCCGTTCCCCGTGACCTCGGAGGCCCGGGGCGAGGGCTGCCCGGCCCGGTAGTCGCCGCCGACCGCGATCCCGTGCGTACGGTCGCGGAAGGCGAGCCCGAAGACACCGCGCGCCGGGTCGCCGGCCGGGATCGTCGAGTCGGCCGCCGTCCAGGTCAGACCGCGGTCGGCGGAGTGCAGGACGCGGGCGGTGGTGGCGCCGCCGGTGGCGAGCCAGACATCGCGCGGGCCGGAGCCGACCAGGCACTGGCCGCTCGCCGCGAAGGAGGCCTCGCCCGGCAGCGCCTGCGGCATGCCGGTGGAGGGCAGCACCTTCCAGGAACGGCCGCCGTCGGCCGTGGACAGGACGCGGTACCTGCCGTCGACCGGGTCGCCGACCGCCAGGCCGTGGCGGTGGTCGAAGAAGGTGAGGCAGTCGTAGAAGGCCCGCGGGTCGGGGTTGCGGAACGACTCCTTCCAGGTGGCGCCGGCGTCCTCGGTCCGGTAGATCCGGGACGCGTCGCCCTCCCCGATGGCGAGCACCACGGCCCGCCGCCCGTCGAAGGCCTCCACGTCCCGGAACTCCAGTCCGGCCGCGCCCGCAGGCGACACATCGCGCCATGTGCGCCCACCGTCGGAGGTGCGCAGGACCGTGCCCTTGGAGCCGGCCACCCACGCCGTGCTCCGGCTGACCGCCGAGAGCCCCCGGAACCGGGCGTCCGTACCGGTCCCGGTCAGCTGCCAGGCCGGTGCCGGGCCGCTCGCGCGGTGGCCGTGCGCCTCGGCGGGCGTGGTCAGTACGGTCGCCAGCGCCAGAGCGCCCAGCCCCACCGACAGCATGCGTCTCGTCTTCCCCATGGGCTTCATGGCGCTGGAAGCTAGCCGACACCGAGAAGACCGTCCAGAGGGCGAAATTCGACCGTATCGCCATCAACCCGGAGCCGTTAAGCACCGCGTGGGAAACGAGCGGTGACGCAGCGGAAAGTGACGCACACGTAGCGATCAGGTGACACAGCTCACCCTCGACTCGGGTGCACGCACCCGTGTTTTCTGCCGTCTTCCTGAGCAGCAGGAAGAGAAGTACCCGGTCGTGAGGTTAGGGGAACAGGGCTTTGTCCACTGTCATCGAGCAAGCCGTCGAGGCCCGCCTGATCGCTTCCGACCCGCGGGTCCAGACCGTTCCCGCGACGCTGAGCTACGACCGCGACGATCCGTTCGCCGTGCGGATGGTCTTTCCCGCGCCCGCCACCCTCGAAGGGGTCGAGGTCTGCTGGGCGTTCTCGCGCGAACTCCTGGAGACCGGGGTGGAGACCTCCGCGGGCATGGGCGACGTGCGGGTCCGGCCGTACGGGTTCGACCGCACGGTGGTGGAGTTCCACGCCCCGGAGGGCACCGCGATGGTGCACATCCGCACCTCCGAGCTGCGCCGCTTCCTCAAGCGCACCGAGCTGATGGTGCCCCCGGGCCACGAGCACCACTACCTCGACCTCGACGGCGACCTCACCGCCCTGCTGCGCGACGCCTGCTGACCGCGCCCGCCGCGGGCGCGGCACAAAGGCGCTGTTAATCGTTTGCGGCGGGCCGGCGCCCCGTCGTACCGTCTTCTCGGCCCTGTTGTCGTCGATCGGAGTAGGACGTTGCTCGTCTGAGGCACCTGAGACACCGTTTCGCGCACTCCCTTCCGTGTCGCGCGCGCGGTGTGACCTGCCTCCGAGCCGTCCTCCACGACCAGGGCCCTTCTTTTCCCCCGCTGCCCTGACACCGGTGTCTCAGTTCCCGTTGCCCCCACCCCTCTTCCGCGCAACAGGGAGACACCCATGTCTGCTTACTCCGCGTCCTCGACGCACATCAGCTGCTTCGACCTCTCGTTCGCCTGGCCCGACGGCACCTCCGTGTTCGACGGCCTCCAGCTCGCCGTCGGCCACGGCCGCACCGGGCTGATCGGCCTCAACGGCTCCGGGAAGTCCACGCTGCTGCGGCTGCTGGCCGGTGATCTCACCCCGACCGGCGGACGGATCGTCACCACGGGCGACATCGGCTATTTGCCGCAGAACCTGACCATGGTCACCGGCATGCGGGTCGACGAGGCCCTCGGCATCGACCGGGTACGGGCCGCGCTGCACGCCATCGAGGCGGGCGACACCGCCGAGGAGCACTTCACGGCGGTCGGCGACGACTGGGACGTGGAGGAGCGGGCGCGGGCCGTGCTCGGACAGCTCGGCCTCGACGGCGTCGGCCTCGACCGGACCATCGGGGAGCTCTCGGGCGGCGAGTCGGTGCTGCTGCGCCTCGCCGCGCTGCTGCTGCGCCGCCCCGAGGTCCTGCTGCTCGACGAGCCCACCAACAACCTCGACCGGCGGGCCCGCCGACGGCTCTACGACGCGGTCGCCGCCTGGCCCGGCGTACTGGTCGTGGTGAGCCACGACCGCGAACTCCTCGATCTGGTCGACCAGATCGCGGACCTGCGCGAGGGCGAGGTCTCCTGGTACGGCGGCAACTTCTCGGCGTACGAGGAGGCGCTGGCCGTGGAGCAGGAGGCGGCCGAGCGGATGGTGCGCACGGCCGAGGCCGACGTCCAGCGCCAGAAACGCGAACTGAGCGACGCGCACGTCAAGTTGGCGCGGCGGCAGCGCTTCGCCCAGAAGAGCTACGAGAACAAGAGGGTCCCGAAGATCATCGCCAATGGCCGCAGGAGCGAGGCCCAGGTGTCGGCGGGCAAGCACCGCATCCTCCAGACCGAGCGCCTCACCCAGGCCCAGGGCCGGCTGAACGAGGCCGTGGAGGCGGTCCGGGACGACGACGAGATCCGCGTCGAACTCCCCTACACCAAGGTCCACCCGGGCCGGGGCGTACTGAGCCTGCGTGATCTGCGACTGCCGTACACGGACCGGGCGTTGGGCAGCCTGGACATCCACGGCCCGGAGCGGATCGCGCTCGTCGGGCGCAACGGGGCCGGCAAGACGACCCTGCTGCGCACGCTGGCCGGGCAGCTCGCCCCGGCGGCCGGGGAGGCGGTGGCGCAGGTGCCGCTGCGGTTCCTGCCGCAGCGTCTGGACGTGCTGGACGACGGGCTGAGCGTGGTGGAGAACGTGGCCCGGTACGCGCCCGGCGCCACCGCCAACGCGATCCGGGCGCGCCTCGCCCGCTTCCTGTTCAAGGGCGCCCGCGCCGACCGCCCGGCCGGGACCCTCTCGGGGGGCGAGCGCTTCCGGGCCTCGCTGGCCGCGCTGCTGCTCGCCGAGCCCGCGCCGCAGCTGCTGATGCTGGACGAGCCGACGAACAACCTGGACATGGCGAGCGTACGGCGGCTCACCGAGGCGCTGGCCGCCTTCGAGGGGGCGCTGATCGTGGCCGGCCACGATGTGCCGTTCCTGGAGTCGATCGGCATCACCCGGTGGCTGGTGCTCGACGGTGAGCTGCGGGACACCACGGCCGAGGAGGTACGCGAGGGCCGGTGAGGATGTCCGACTTGTCGCTCTCTGAACCGCCGTGACCAGCGCGAGTCACGGAGAGTAGCGGTATGGGTGGAGGACGGGACTTGGCTGCGGCCTTACCGCGCGCTTAACCTACGGTCTCGTAACCTACGTAGGCGTAGGTACCCGTCCCCCCTCCCCGTCCCCCTGGAGCACCCTCGTGACGATCACCTCTCCCCACCTCGGCAATTCGGACGTGTGGACCGACGCCCGGCTGCTGTACGCGTTGGAAGAGGTCGTCGAGAAGGAGCTCAACCGCCACCTGAAGGTGGCCAAGGACTGGATGCCGCACGACTACGTGCCGTGGTCGGACGCGCGCAACTTCCCCGGCCTCTTCGAGGACGGCGAGGCCTGGGAGCCGCAGCAGTCCAAGGTCACCGACATCGGCCGGATCGCGCTGGTGGTGAACCTCCTCACCGAGGACAACCTGCCCAGCTACCACCACGAGATCGCCAGCCTCTTCGGCCGGGACGGCGCCTGGGGCACCTGGGTGCACCGCTGGACCGCCGAGGAGGGCCGGCACGGCATCGTGATGCGCGACTACCTGCTCGCCTCGCGCGCCGTGGACCCGGACCAGCTGGAGCGGTTCCGCATGGCGCACATGGCGGAGGGCTTCGAGTCCGACAACCGCCACTCGATGCTGCACTCGGTGGCGTACGTGGCCTTCCAGGAGCTGGCCACCCGCATCTCCCACCGCAACACCGGCCACCAGTCGGGCGACCCGGTCTGCGACCGCATGCTGGCGCGGATCGCGACCGACGAGAACCTGCACATGGTCTTCTACCGCAACCTGCTCGGCGCGGCCTTCGAGCTCGCCCCCGACCTCACCATGTGTGCGGTACGCGACGTGGTCGTGGGCTTCCGGATGCCCGGCCACAACATGCCCGGCTTCGAGCGGGCCGCCGCGCAGATGGCGATAGGCGAGATCTACAACCTGCGCATCCACCACGACGACGTGCTCCAGCCCGTGCTGCGCTTCCTGAAGGTCCTGGACATCGACGGGCTCGGCCCGGAGGGCCTGAAGGCGCAGGAGGAGCTCGGCCTGTACATGGGCGGTCTGGACGCGGAGGCGAGCAAGTTCGACGAGAAGCTCGCCGCGCGCAAGGCCCGGATGCTGGCCCGCGGCAAGGCCTGACGGCTACCGCGCGTCCTGGCGGATCAGCTCCGCCGCCTTCTCGGCGAGGGCGACCGTCGGGGCGTGCGTATGGCCGCGGGTGATCCCCGGCATGACGGAGGCGTCGACCACCCGCAGCCCCTCGGTGCCGCGCACCCGCAGCCGGGGGTCGGTGACCGAGCCCTCGTCGGCGCCCATCCGGCAGGTGCCCACCGGGTGGTACAGGGACTCGGCGGACGCGCGCACCGCCGCTGCCAGCGTCTCGTCGTCGACCACGCCCGGGTAGGGCGCCAGCGGCCCCGAGGTGTGCTCGGCCAGGGCCGGGGTGGCCAGTAACTGCTCCGCCCGGCGCACCCCCACCACCAGCCGGCGCAGATCGTCCTCGGCGGTCAGATAGCCGGGGTCGATGCGCGGCGGGGTGGTGGCGGCCGGGCCGCCCAGCTCGACACGGCCCTCACCGTCGGGCTGGAGCAGGACCACCCCGACGGTGAGGCCGTGCTCGGTGGGCGGGGTGAGCCCGTGGCCGACGAACGGCACCGGGGCGAAGACCAGCTCGATGTCGGGCGCCACCAGCCCGGGCCGGGTGCGCACGAACGCGACCGCCTCCGCCAGGTTGGAGGTCAGCGGGCCCCGGCCGCGCAGCAGGAAGCGCCCGAGGTTGGGGAGCGTGTCCGCGCCGGTGAGGGTGACGGGCCGGGGGCAGCGCACGGTCACCGCGTACGCGAGATGGTCCTTCAGATGGCGGCCGACGTCCCGGGAGGCCACCCTGACCTCCACCCCGGCCTCGCGCAGGCGCTCCGGGTCACCGATCCCCGAGAGCATCAGCAGCTGCGGCGAGCCGATGGCGCCCGCGCTGAGGATCACCTCGCGGCGGGCGGTGAGGGCGTCCGGGGAGCCCTGGGAGAGGACGCCGGTGACCCTGCTGCCCTCGAACTCCAGCCCGCGCACCCGGGTGCGGGTGAACACGTCCAGGTTGGGGCGGTGCGCGGCCGGCCGGAGGTAGCCGTCGGCGGCGCTCCACCGGCGCCCCTGGCGCTGGTTGACCGGGGTCGTCGCGTATCCGGAGTGGTCCGGTCCGTTGAGCTCCCTGAGCCCCGTGAGGCCGCGGTCGTGACAGGCGGCGAGGAAGGCGAGGGTGAGGGGGGAGGGGTCGCGCAGCGGCGAGATCCACAGCGGTCCCCGGGTGCCGTACACACTGTCCTGGGGCGCCGGGCCGGTCCAGCGCTCGGCCCGGCGGAAGTACCGCACGAAGGCGTCGTAGCCCCACTCGGGCCCGGCCGCCTCGCCCCAGGCGTCGTAGTCGGCGCGATGACCGCGGACCCACATCATGGCGTTGATGGACGAGGAGCCGCCGAGGGTGTGGCCGCGCGGCCAGTAGAGCTCGCGCCCGCCCAGCGCCTTCTGCTCGACGGTGGTGAAGTCCCAGTCGTACACCGTCTTGAAGAGCTTGGGGAAGGCGGCCGGGACACGGATCCGTGGATGGCGGTCGGGCGGCCCGGACTCGACGAGCGCGACCCGGACGCCGGGGTCCTCGGAGAGCCGAGCCGCGAGCACACAGCCCGCCGAACCCGCTCCCACCACGATGTAGTCGTATGTGCGCGCCCCCGTGCCCGCTCTCCTCACCACGCCCCCCATGCCGTGACGTCGCTCCTCGACCCGTCCAGCATGACCGGCCGGGGCCGGACGTGCCAGGGCTTGTGGGGCATCTTGCACCGGAACCGTCCGGATCCGGTGGGCGGCCCCGGCGGGTCATGCTGGACGGGTCGAGGAGCGACGTCACGGCATGGGGGGCGTGGTGAGGAGAGCGGGCACGGGGG
>NZ_JBJHPC010000250.1:0-10068 GCF_045257485.1 Streptomyces sp. YS-3
GCCCTGGACCGCGCCGCCCACCCCCTGCGGACCACCGACCCCCTGGGTGACCTGGGCGATCTGCGCTCGATCGGCGCGATGGTGAACGACGCCACGGTGGTGGGGCTCGGCGAGGCGACCCACAGCTCGCACGAGTTCTTCACCATGAAGCAGCGGGTCTTCCGCTATCTCGTGGAGAACAAGGGATTCCGCGTCTTCGCGCTTGAGGCGAGCTGGAGCACCGGCCAGCGGCTCAACGACTATGTGCTGCACGGGGTGGGCGACCCGGCGCAGATCATGCGTACCGAGTTCCAGAGCACCTACGTGTTCTGGAACAACACCGAGTATCTGGATCTGCTGCGATGGATGCGTGGATACAACGTGCAACATCCCCATGATCCGGTGCAGTTCATGGGTGACGACTTCGCGTACGCCGGCCCCGAGCTCTACGACAAGGTAGCCGCCTATATGGCCAAGGCACACCCCGAGCTGCTGCCGCGCCTCACCGAGCTGTACCGGGGCCTGCGGCCCACGACCACCCCCGAAGCCCACATGAACACCTATCCGCTCCGTCCACTTGCCGAACTCCAGGAGATCGCCGGCCGCACGGGGCGGGCACTCGACCTGCTCAAGCAGGCGCGGCCCGGCAAGGGAGGCGATGTCGAGGCGCACGACTGGGCGGTACGGAACGCCACCGCCATCGACCAGACGGCCAAGGGGTACGCCTTCGACCCCGACGATCCCACGGAGGCCGCGCGGGCCATGCGCTACCGGGACCAGATCATGGCGGACAACGTGGAATGGTGGCAGCGGCACACCGGGCGCAAGGTGCTTCTCGCGGCCCACAACGGGCATGTCGCCCTCCAGTCCCACGACCCCCAGCACTATCCCAAGGTGCAGGGGAGCTTCCTGCGCGACAAGTTGGGCAAGCATTACGTGAGCATCGGCTCCACCTTCGACGGGGGCTCGTTCAACGCGCTCGACGCCGACGGACGCATGGTGGTCCACACTGTCGGCCCCGCCAAGCCCGGCAGCAACGAGTACACCCTGGACAAGGCGCGCCCGCGCGACTACGTCCTGGACCTGCGGACCGCTCCGAACGCGGCCCGCGACTGGCTCAACACCCCCCGCGCCACCTGGAGCATCGGCGGTGCCTACCCCGGGCCGACGGGACCGTACAAGCAGATCGCCCTCGCGAACAGCCACGACGTCCTCATCCATCTGCACCGCGTCAGCCCGGCCCACTGGCTGCCCGCCCCGACGGCGCCCAGCGGTAAGTGACGGGCCGAAGGTCCATGCCGGTGCCTGCCGGGTTCTCCGGAGGACTCTTGGCGCGAGGCACCAGGGCAGAAGAAGCCGTACAGAGTCGATCCCGCTTCGAAGTGCCGCGCGAAGTCGCCCAGTCCTTGGAGCGGTTAGGGCCAAAGGCGTGGCCGTCGCGGAAGCGGAACGTCCATGGATCGTGGACGGCACGTTCATGCCGGGCCGCGACCGGCAGGTTGGCGCCATCTCCTGTTGCGTGCTCCGCGTTCACTGCGGATGCGGGCTCGTTCGCGTCGCTGGGCCGCCAGGATGTCGGGGTGACAGGCGTTCAGGACCTACAGCTTGGCCGAGGGGATGATCGGCGATCCGGTCGGGACTGCGGAGTCATGCACCCCCGCGTAATCGGGCAGCTCGACGGCGTTGATCGCGCGCCCGAGCAGCTCGGTGAACCATGCGCCGGCGAAATCGGGAGGCGGCTCGGCGTCCGGCCCGGGGACCTCGCGGGTTCGGACGTTCAACCGGCCGGTCTTGGTTGGCCTCGACGAACGAGCGCATGCGCGCCTCGTAGCGGGCGAACCCGGTGCCGGGGTCCCACTCGGCGGCGGCCAACTCTCCGGCCAGCAGGTAGGCGCCGACCAGTGCCAGGCCGGTGCCCTGCCCGGACATCGGCGAGGAACTGAACGCCGCGTCCCCGAGCAGTCCCACCCGTGTGGGCAGCGGCAGGGGAGAGCAACAGAGCAAGCGTGGTGAGGGCGGTGGCGGCAAAAAAACTGATCCGGGCACGGCGCATCCAGGGTCCCCTTTACGGAAGTCACCAATTCGTCGTGATCTTCCTACTGGGCCTACAGGACACAAGTAGACCGGTAGCGAACCTACTTCACCCGCGAGGGGAGAAACCTCATCTCATCACACTGCACCCAGCAAAGGCCTGCACCGACGGCACCCTGGCTGAGTGTGCCAGCTTTTACTTCAGCAGGTGCTGGTGCGGCGACCCTGGCTCACCCCTGCCTCAGAGCGGACACCACGGCACAGCAAGTGAGGTCTCAAATGCGGAAGTCGAGGATCGGCTTGACGGGCCCTGAGGAGGTTGTGCTCGTGCCCTCCGGGATAGGTCAAGAAGTTGCAAAGCGTCCTTAACGATGCAACTCGGGAAAAATGGTCACCGCGAAAGAGCGAGGCGACATCGAACGGCCGCGCAGGGGTGGTGCGACTCATCCTGGCTCCCACAGCACTCACCGGTGGACATCAGTTTCCGAGGTTGAACAACCCCGTCGTCCCGTGGGTGTTGGTGACGCCTGTGAGGGGCAGCACACTCTGCGTTCCGTCCGCCCGTTGAACCGCGGCGCTCATCATGACGCCCGTGGGGATCGTGCTGGCATCATTTTTATAGAGAGGTGTCACCTGGTAGTAGACCGCATCGTCGGGCCCCATGGTGGCCGCATCAACTGCGTCCTTCACCTGCTTCTCATAGGTTCGCATGCTGGGGGTTCCGGTGTTCATCCCCACCTGCCAGCAGGGGACGAGATTGTTCTGCCCACCGTCCAGCACCTGCCCTTTCCCGCCCAGGATGTTGGCGATGAGGTGGCACCGGGCGATCGTGGTTCCGGGCGAGTGCGTGGCGACGAACTGCTGTGCGTCCAGCCAGCCAGTGATGTCCCCCACACCCGGCGAAGCGGGGCTGCCGTCGCCGAGTTTCTTCCGCAGACAGGCCTGCGCCCCAGCTGCCCGGGTACCGGCCGGGCTGGCCGGGTCGGTCTGGTTGCGACGCGGGACCGGTTGGGTGGTGTTGAGGATCCACCCGTCGCCGGAGTTGGCCTGCATCATCTTCAGGCATGCGGCCTTCGGCTTGGTGAGGCGCTCCGTTCTGCGCGCCGGCTCCGCAAAGCAGAGCTCGCCGCTCACGAACTGGAAGTGGGATATGCCGGGGTCGACCTCGGCTGTGTAGAGTCCCTCGTCCTGGTCCTTGTCGCTCGTGTAGCCGCCCTGCCAGCTGCCACGCAAGAGAAGGTTGCCTTGACTGGTGTACTCGTGGGCGTAGTTGTCCGGCCCCTTGATGGTGACGCGCCACTTGTAGCCGATGGCTTCCCCGCCCAAGACATCGAACCCGGTCTCCATGGCGAACGGGTGATGGTTGGTCTTCTCCTTGAGCCTGACCCAGGTGACGCCGCACGGTCTGGGCTCGGCGGCCTTGAGCTGGGACTTGGCCTGCTGGGCGGCGCGGCGCATCACCAGGTCCTTGTTGGCCGCCGGGATGGGAACGGTCTTCCCGTTCGCCAGCCGCACGGTGACGTTGCCCGCGCGGTCCGGGGTTGTGGTGACCAGCTCCGTCACCCGCACGGTGGTCATCTTGGACGTGAGGGTGCGTTCCGTTGTGCCGTCTGTGACGGCGCTCCCGCGGTCGGTGCGATCCGTATGTGCGGAGGCGGCCGTTGCTGTGCCGCCACTGAACGCGACAGCGGCAGCGGTCGCGGCCACCGTTGCCCCTGACAGGGCACGACGCAGCCTGTTGGGCCTTCGGTCCCGCCCTCCGCGGTGGCGGCGTAAACCTGGTATGGGCATGTTCATTCTCTTTCTGTGCGTTTTGTGGTTGCTACGGCTCAGTGCGCGTACCGATGCGCTCGGGGCTCATCAGGGACACTGCCGGGCCGACTGCGGGATGCGACGGGCCATCAGTTACGGGTCGGCAGGCATGGCGGCGGGCCCGTTTGTCATTTGCGCCATTGTGCGGCGGCTTCTCAAACGTCGGCTGGATCTGGTGCTCGCACCCGCAGTCGGCCCGGCAAGCGCATCTGATTGCGGCTCATAAGGGATTGCTTTGGGCCGAGCAGATGCGGCCATGGACGAGCCTGCCTCTCCTCGGGCAGGCGGCGTTGCTCGGGGAGAGGTGCGGCAGCGGTGATATTGGGCGGCGAGGGGCGGCCGACTTGCCCTGACATGGTCTCCTCGCTCGAATTGTCTGCCTCTGGTTCAGACGGAATCCCCAGAGGGCAGGCGCGTCGCCTGTGCTGGATTCCCTTCACCGTGCTGGTGACGGTCTGCTTCCGTCGTTCATAGAGCTGTTCGGGCAAGCGCGCAAATATCCAGGCTGGTCCGGAGCGCCGAAGGCACTTAATTTCGGCATACATGAATTGGCTGAATGTCGTGACTGTTTGGTGGTGGCCAGCTGCGTAGCCAGATGAAGGGGAACCCCTCCAGCACTCGCTGACCATCGGGGTGATGGCAGCCGATGCACGGCAATGCAGCTCACCTACACGCTGAGTGCGGCGGACTGTACCTCGGTAATTGACGTTCTGATGAATCTGTTCAGGACAAGCCCGCCGAACAGTCCATGAAAGGCCACGGGTTGCGCCCCCGGACCGACTGATTCCGTCATCGTCACCGCGCCGCCGCCGGCGCTAAGTTCGACTTGATCAAGAGCCACTCGCTATCACACTGACCACACCACCGGCCGGGACTCCGCCTGCCCCCGCGGAGCCCTGGTCCAAGGGGGATGAACACGATGCGCCCATCACAATCACGCGGTCTCTGGAGAACAGGGCTGACGATCCTCTCCGCAGTCGCTGGCTGCGCGCTCGCCGCCACCACGGCGACGGCCGCTCCGTCCGCGACGGCTCCGGGTCCGTCCAAGCCGGCCGCCGTGGCAGCCGGTCAGCCCAAGCTCGGCGATGCCTGTACGTCGGCTGACCTCGGCAAGCGCTACCCCTACATCAAGTCCACGCAGGTCGTTCCGACGATCACACACTTCAAGGGCTGGTACGTCACCGAGGGATCGACGGGCTCCCAGACGATCGAGACCAGTACGCAGACCGTGGTCACAGTCCAGGTCGGCCTCTCCGCCAACATCCAGGGCAACTTCCAGGTCGACGTGCTCGCCCAGGTGGGCGGGAGCTTGGGCCTGAACGTGCAGATGTCCTCCAGCACCACCAGCAGCGAGTCCAAGTCGATCTCCTGGGACTTCCGCCGCCCCGGCTACTACGCCCTGTACGAGGGGACCCGCAAGGTCACAGGCCAGTACGGCAGCCTGAACTGCAACCGCGTCGACACCGGCAACGGCACCTACGCCACCCAGTGGATCGACGGCCCCGACAGCGGCAGCTACACCACCTACACCACCCTTGAAGAAGGCGCGGTCCGCTGCGAGGACACCGTCCCGGCCAGCAGCATCATGCGCAAGGCACAGGATCTCCTCGACTGCGGCTCCACCGCCGCCACCGCGAAGCACGCAGCCGGGCCCGTCCCCTCGGCCAAGGCCGACCGAGCCAAGCACGACACCGATACCGCGGTCACAGCCGCCCAGAGCATGACTCCTCAGCCGGCCAAGGCCGCCGCACGCGCCGCCCTGAACTGCCAGGCCGCCGTCTACAGGATCGACGTCCCCGGCAAGCCCCTGAACTGGAGCGCACCGCTCCTGGCCAACGACGGTGTCCGCCTGCGCGAGTCGACGTTCTTCAGCGCCCACCTGGACAACTGGCGGCTGTGCAACGTAACGGAGAACAACGGCGTCCTCGAGGCTTCCCTGTGGAACTGGGGCAACGGAGGATGCGCGACCATCCCGGCGAACATCGCCAACCAGGAGCAGGCCTACCTGACGACGGCCACCTGTGGGGAGGACGACCTCCAGCGGTTCTACATCTACCGTGACGTACCCGGCAGTTCGAAGATCGGTCTGCAGAACAAGTACACCGGCTCCATGATGAGCCATGACCGGTACGCCGACGGGGAGCTCATCCGCCAGTACTCCAGCGGCAGGCAGGACGGAACAGGTACGTACACCCTCACCGGGGTGTGACGTCCCCACCTCGTGAGCCCAGCCCCGCACGTGAACCCCCAACCTCCCGGGCCCGTGCGGGGCTTGCCCCCCCAGCAGGTCTGCCTCCTGCGGCTGCGTCCCGCCGGCGGTCACGGCTCCTCCTCCGGGTACTTGGGAGCCTCACCCCGGCGGCGCAGCCCGACGCGGACCGCGCCGAAGAGGACCTTGGCCAACACGCCCACCACGATCAGATCCGCGAGCATCTGCACGGTGGTCAGCGCACGGCTGGTGCCGGTGGTGGGCGCGATGTCGCCGAAGCCGACGGTCGCGAACACCGTGACCGTGAAATACAGCGCGTCGGTCCGGCTCAGCGGCTCCGARAACGACGACGGCCGGTTGTCGGCGAGCAGGAAGTACGTCGCGGAGAACAGCACGAGGAAGAGCGGCACCGCGGTGGCCAGCGCCTCGATCGCTCGCAGCCGCGGATACTCCGCATGGGTGATGGCGGCGATCTGCCAGGCCGTGAGACAGCCGAAGAGCGCCAGCCCCAGCACGAGCATCACGGCGGTGCCGACGCCCACTCCTCGGTCCAGCGGGGCCGAGTAGTACAGCGCRATCAGCAGAACCGCCGAGGCCGCCGAGCGCAGCAGATGGCCGGCGAGGGCGYGGCGGCGGYGCCGGTCGCCCGGGCCTGCGCGTTCCATGGGCCGCTCCGGTGTACGCGGGGTGCTGTCGGGCGCCCGGYGCGCCCGGCGCCCGACAGCCCTCTGCTTCAGGAGAGGCGGGGACGGACGGTCCCGCCACCGGAGGCGGAGGGGCCCCTGGTGGCTCTCCTCCGGAGTGCGACCWSGTCCTACCGAAGGTAGGAAGGGATCACCCCCGTGATCGGAGACAGGCATGGACGACTACCCACTCCTCAACCTCTTCTGGACGATGCTGTGGCTGTTCCTGTGGGTGATGTGGTTCTTCCTGCTCTTCAAGGTGGTCACCGACATCTTCCGCGACCACAGCCTCGGCGGCTGGGCCRAGGCGGGATGGCTGGTCTTCGTGCTCGTCCTGCCCTACCTCGGTGTTTTCGTCTATCTCATCGCCCGTGGACAGGGCATGGGACAGCGCGACGTGAAGCAGCTCAAGCAGCAGGAGGACGCGTTCCAGCAGTACGTCCGCAACGCGGCCGCAACCGGCGGGGGCGGTTCGGTGGAGGAGCTGAGCAAGCTTTCCGCGCTCAAGGACAAGGGCGACATCACTCCGGAGGAGTACGAGCGCGCCAAGGCCAAGGTCCTGGCGTGAGGCCGGTGGGCCGCCGCTCCCGCCTCAGGGCGATGGCGTGGGTCCCTCGATCTGCTCGCTGATCCACTGCATGCTGCTCGCGACCATCCCCTTCACATACGTCACAGCGTTGTGTCGGCCGCCCCGGATGACTTCGAGGTAGGTGTGGATCGGGCCCTTGTTCCCGTAGGTGGCGATGTAGTCCGCGCCCCTCGCCGACATCCAGCGCCAACTCGCCGAGACCTAGGCGCTGGTCGCCACTCGACAGGCCAGGCACGCCGAAACGCTACGGTGAGCCGATGAACGAGGCCAAGGTCTGGCTGGAACAACGCAACGCGGAGAACCGCAGCATGCAGCTGGAGATCACCGCTTTGGAAGCCCAGCCGGACGACAGCGTCGCCGTCGTCCGTGGCGCGGGCGTGCTCGGCAGCACCGGCTACCAGAACACCACCAAGTCACCTGAACACAAGGGGACATAGCGCACATGACCACCCGCCCGACCACCTCGGTCTCTGCCGCTGCCCCAGCCGAGAACCGGCGCATCGTCGCCCTGCGGCAGGCAGCCCAGGACAAGCACGAGCAGGCCGTCCAACGAGCAGAGGCAGGCATCCGGCGACTGGTCAAAGCGGGCGAGGAGATCAATTTCCGGGCTGTCGCCCGCGCGGCGGGCGTCAGCCCGGACTTCCTCTACGCCCACACCGACCTGCGCAAGCGCATCGAAATTCTGCGCGGCCAGCAACGGGCTGACCACCGACCTCTTCGTCCAGTTCCTCGATGGAGGCAAAGACCCGGCCGGCCAGGACGTGATCCCGGACGATGTCGACCTGGCGTTCGCCCCGGCCTTTGCCCGTAGGGCGGAAGGCCGCCAGGACGTCGATGTCGAAGTCGTAGTGCCCGGCGAACGCGACCGCTTCTGGATGTAGCGGAACGGCGCCGGCCTCAGCCTGAGCTACAGCTCCGGCGCAGTCGAGGGCCACAACAACAAGATCAAAATTCTGAAGCGGCAGATGTTCGGCCGCGCCAGCTTTGACCTCCTGCGGCTATGCGTCCTCCACGCGGCGTTGAATCCCTGGTTGTGGTGGCGTGGAGGGTCACGCGGCTGGCGTGCATGGTGACGGTTTCGAGCGCGACGTCGTCGGCGTGGTGGAACCAGATGTCCTGGAGGAGTTCGTCATACACGAACACTCATGATCGTCGGTTTCGGTGACACTACGTGGCTCTGCACGGAAAGTGATCCAGAACCATTCTTACGGGAGCAATGACACCTGGATCCGCCGCAAGGCGGCTGTGCCACCCCTTCGACCAGCCGCGCACGGCCAGGCCTGGCCTGGCCCAGGCGATCCCTCGGGGCAGCCCTCCCGCTCTGGAAGGGTCCTTGCGTGAAGTGTCGAGAAACTCTGCACGCGTTGCACATCCCACCTGAGTGAACGCGCCTGAATTTAGGGGGCGTTACGCACGGCTACCGCGTCAATGAGGCCGTGCTCATCCTGTGGACCTGTCTGGTTGTGAAAGAAGGAAGCTGCTTCTATGCGCACGCGACCGCTAGCCGTATCGCTGCCGCGACCGCCGCCTTACTCGGATTGGCTGCGCCCAGCATCTCCACCGCGCAGGCCGACCAGCTGCCCGGCGCGTTGCTGGGGCCCACCGGCTTCGGCATCGAGTGAATGCTTCTGGATGCTCAACCACGTGTCAACCCAGTGGATGCATGCCGGTTCTGGCGACGGCCTTGGCGCGTGGGTGACGCAGGAGTACTGCACTCAGAATGCGCCCGATCAGCGTTGGCGCTGGACCTTTGACGGGCAGGGCCGCAAGGTGCTGCCGAGCCGTGCGCGCGAGGTGACCGCGACATCATCGGTTGCCTTTCGGGCCACCGTGCGGTTGCTGGTACGGGCGCATTCGGTGCCGACCATCGCGCCGGATGTCGCGCGGATTTCGCCGCCCGCAACATGATCGTGAGATCAGCAGCAAAACGGGATGAAGTTTGCCGCGATCCGGCAAGGAACCTGGCGCCCTCGCATGTCATGATCGTCGGGAAGGGGTGTTCGGGCGATGGGGACTGCACCGTCCGGACCGCTCTCTGGGGCAGGGCACACGCCCAGCAACTACCAAAACCTATGGGGGATTTATAAAGCTGTACCGTGCGGCACTCGTTGTGGCTACCGGCGCGCTGGCGCCTGCCCTGCTGCTGTCCACTCCGGTTCTCGCCGCCACCGGTTCGCCCTCGTCATCCGGCGCCGCCGCAGTCGCATCCACCGATGCCGACTCACCGTACGACACGATGTCTGAGGTCGAGCTGCGGATCGCGGTCCTGCGTATCGTCGCGGACCCCGCCACCGGCAGGGGTGTCAGCCGCGAGGCGCAGAAGGCGCTCGACGGTACCGTCGACGACCTGCGGTACTTCCTGAAGACCGGACGCGCGATCGCACAGGACGAGGACAACATGGTCGCGATCGCGAGGATCCTTGCCCAGCCCACCTCGGGCAAGGCCGTGAAGCGCGAGGCGTCGAAGGCGCTTGACGGTACCGCCGCGGACCGCGCGTACTTCCTGCAGACGGGTCTGCGGCTCGCCCAGGCGGAGGACGACCGCGTGGCAATCTCTAGGATCCTTGCCGACCCGGCGAGCAGCACCGCGCTGCGCGCGGCGGCGCAGAGGGCAGTCGAAGGCACCCCTGAGGAGATGCGGTACTTCCTGGAGGTCGGCCGCTACCACGTCTGACCGACCGGGCCGCCTGCCATAGCGCTACGGCAGGCGGCCGTCGCTCTCCCTCACGTCAGCGACCCATGTCGCATCGCGGCGCTGCGTCATC
>NZ_JBJHPC010000026.1:0-29327 GCF_045257485.1 Streptomyces sp. YS-3
GTCCGGTGCCGGCGCGGGGTGGGGCTGCTGGCCGCCGTCCTCGGCGTACTCAAGGCCGGCGGCGCCTATCTGCCGGTGGACCCGCAGGCCCCGCCGCTGCGCGTGGAGCGCCAGTTCTCCGACTCGGGGGTGCGGGTCGTCGTGGACGACGCAGGTGTGCACACCCTTGCGGCAGGCCGAGATCACAGACCTCCGGCACTGGGGCGCCGCCCGGCCTACGTCCTGTACACGTCGGGGTCGACCGGCAGCCCCAAAGGTGTCGTGGTGTCCCACAGCGCCGCCGTGGATTTCGTGACCCAGTTCGGTGACCGCTTCGCCATCGGCGCTGCCGACAGGGTTCTGCAGTTCTCGAACCTCACCTTCGATGTCGCGGTCCTGGAGTTCTTCACGGCTCTGTGCCGCGGCGGAACGGTATGCATGCCGCCGCTCGACACGGTTCGCGCGCCGGACGAGCTGCTCACCTACCTGGGTGAGGCGCGCGTCGACGTGGCCGCGCTGCCGCCGACGGTGGTCGACCTCATGCCGCCCGGCCCCGACCTGCCGCTGCGCGTGCTGTCCATCGGCGGGGAGGCAGTACCGGCGTCGCTGGCCGCCCGCTGGTGCGCCCCGGGACGTGAGTTGCTGAACTCCTACGGCCCCACCGAGACCACCGTCATCGTCGCGTCGCACCGGTGCGCACCGGGCGAGACCGACCCCCTGCCCTTCGGACGCCCGCGCGCCAACACCTACGCCTATGTCGTCGACGCTTTCGGTGCCCTGGCACCGCTCGGCGTCCCCGGGGAGCTGTGGATCGGGGGAGCGGGAGTCGCCGACGGCTACGAGAACAACCCCGACGCCACCAGGGAAGCCTTCGTACCCGACCCGTTCGTCCCCGGCCGGGGAACGGTCTACCGCACGGGCGACCGCTGCGCCCTGGCCCCGGACGGTGAGCTGACCTTCCACGGGCGGCTCGACGGGCAGGTCAAGGTCCGTGGCTTCCGGGTGGAACTCGGCGAAGTGGAGGAGACCCTGTCGGCGCACGACGATGTACGGCAGGCTGCGGCCCGCGTCATCGGGTCGGACGCGCAGGCCCGGCTGGCGGCCTGGGTGGTGCCCGCGGCGGACCGCTTCGAGAGCGGTGAGCTGCGACGCTGGCTCGGCGAGAGGCTCCCCCCGTACATGGTGCCGAGCACTGTCGAGAGGATCGAGGCTCTCCCCCTGACCCCGCACGGGAAGATCGACCGAGCCGCCCTCCCGGACCCGCGGCCCGCCTCCCGCGGCCTGCCGGCCCAGCAGGCGCGGACACCGCAGGAGGAGGCCGTGGCCACGGCGTTCGCGACGACCCTGGGCGGCCGGCCGGTCGGGGTCCACGACGACTTCTTCGACCTCGGCGGCACCTCGCTGCAGATCATGCGTGTCCTGGCGGAGATCAAGCGACGGCTGGGGGTCTCGCTGCCCGTGGGCGATCTCTACGCCGCTCCGAGCGTCGCGGCACTCGCGGAGCGCGTCGCACGCGCTCCCCAGGAAATGCTCCCCGCCCAGTTGTCCGCCCTGAGCGACAGCGTCCGGCCCGGTGGCGACGGCATACCGCTCTTCCTCATCCATCCGAGCGCGGGGTCGGCGCTGTGCTACGCGCCGCTCGCCCAGCTGGCGGGCGAGGAGCTGCGGTGCTGGGGCGTGGGAGCGGAGGCCCTGCACGGGGGCCCGCTCCCGGCCTCGGTCGCCGCCATGGCCGATCAGTACGCGGACCTGATCACCGGGGCCGCCCCCGACCGGCCGGTGTACGTGGGCGGGTGGTCGTTCGGCGGGATCCTGGCCCATGCGGTGGCGTCCCGGCTGCGGCAGCGTGGTCCTCGTGCCGTCGCGGGCCTCGTCCTGATCGACGCGGTCCTGCCCGGGGGAATGCCTCCCAGCGGCCCCGAGCTCGCCGGGAGTTTCCGCACCGAGGTCGGGCTGACGTTGGGCGGCTCAACCCCTGCGGTCGTGGAGAGCGATGTGCTTCCCGAACTGCGCGACCGGTTCCCGGTCTACGCCGCGGTCGTCGACGCGGTGTACCGCCACCGGCCCGGCCCCCTCGATGTGCCGACCCTGATGGTGTCCGCCGCGCGGACCGGCCCGTCGGGGAAGTCGTGGGGCGAGTTCCTGACCGGACCTGTGAGGGAGGAGGTGGTGGCGACCGACCATTTCGGCCTGCTCCGCCCGCCCTCGGTCGCTCAACTCGCCCGGGCGGTCACGGACTTCCTGGCCCAGGACCGGTGACGCCGAGCCGGATGGCGCCCATGGGACACGTGTAGGCGGCTTCCCGGACCGCCTCGTGCCACTGGGGGTCCGGCTCGGGTGTCTTCACGATGACTGTTCCGTCGTCCTCGCGCTGCGTGAACACGGCAGGGACGGACATCGCGCACACACCCGTACCCATACAGACGCCGCTGTCCGCCTCGACCGTCAGACGCTCAGCCATCCCAGGCCACCGGTAGCGACTTGACGCCCCACACGCCCATGTCGTCCCGCATGGCGATCTCCTCCTGAGGTACGGCCGTACGGAGGGTGGGGAGCCGTCGGAACAGTGCCGCGTAGCTGATCCGCAGTTCGGCTCGGGCCAGGTGCTGGCCCGGGCACTGGTGGACACCGTGGCCGAAGCCCAGGTGGCCGGTGGTCGTGCGCCGCAGATCCATCCGGTCGGGGTCCTCGAACCGCTGCGGGTCGCGGTTGGCGGCGGGGAGCGAGACGAGGACCACCTCGCCCCGCTTGATGTGCCGGCCTTCCAGCTCGACGTCCTCCAGCGCCCCGCGGAACGGTCCCATGTGGAAGACGGTCTGGTGCCGCACCAACTCCTCGATGGCGTTCTCCAGCCCGCTCATGTCGTTCAGCAGGAGGGTCAGCTGCTCGGGATTCTCCAGCAGGGCGTACACACCCAACGCGATCATGTTCGCCGTCGACTCCATGCCGGCGACCAGGAGGGTGACACCGACCCCGGTCAGCTCCTCATCGGTGAGGTCGCTCTCGGTGAGGCCACTGAGCAGGTCGTCGCTGGGGTGGGCACGCTTGTGGACGATGAGCTTGCCGATGTAGTCGTAGAGGTACGCCCACGCCCTGGCCGAGTCGACGGTGGAGGTCTTCATGTCGACGAGCACGTGCGTACGCTGCAGGAACGCCTCCCGGTCCTGTACCGGTACGCCGAGGAGCTCGCAGATCATCTGGGCCGGGATCGGCAGCGCGAAGTCGCGCAGGAGGTCCGCGGGCGGCCCGGTGCGGATCATCGCGTCCAGGCAGCTATTGGTGATCTCCGCGATTCTCGGCTCCAGCAGCGCCATCCGGCGAACCGTGAACTGGCCTGCCAGCAGACGGCGGTAGCGTGTGTACTCCGGCGGGTCGAGACGGCTGAACATGCCCGGCAGAGTCGGCATATGGCGGGTCGTCACCCTGGCACGATCCACCGGCCACCGCCGGTACTCGTTGCGGTTGCTGAACCGGTTGTCGGCCAGGACGGCCCGGGCCAGCGCGTGCCCGGTGACTAGCCACCCACGGTGGCCATCGGGGAACACGAGCCGGGAAAGCGGTGCCCGGTCTCTGAGACGGCCCAGTTCATCGGGCGGATGGAAGGGGCAGGAGCGGGCCATCGGGAGACCGTGGGTCTCCGGGGTGATCTCCACCATGCGGCCCAAGATAGCCGTCATCCGGAGCCGCGCCAAGACAGAGCAACCGGTTGGTCCGGTGACTGATGCGACATCAAATCGCCGCCTGTGAACTCCACTTGGCGGTGAGGAGGTCGTAGGCGGACTCTCCGTTGGCAGCACGGAACTCGTCGCGGTGGCGGCGATTGTGCTCGCGTACGGCCGCGGACCAGCCTGCTTCTCCTTGCGCCGACGGTTCGGCCAGCGCCCACTTGGGGTCGATGGTCATGCCGCGCAGGACCTTCGCGTGCAGCGCGTTCACCCCGAAGTCCATGGTCGTCGCGCCGCGCCGCAGAGCGTGCTCGATGGGGAGGTAGTAGCCCAGATTGAAGTAGAGGGCCGTGCGACGCGCCACTTCGTAGTCCAGCCCCAGCCACGGGACGACCCAGCGCGTTCCGTGCGCGAACCCGCTCACCGCGCCGACGAGACGTCCCTGGTCCCGGCAGACCAGGACCAGGATGTCCGCCCCGAAGATACGGGCCTGCGCCTCCAGGTTTTCCCTGATCCCCGCGGGATCGACCGGCGGATAGCCGTGGTGTTCGTAGGTGGCCGCGATGAGCCCCGCGATCTCGTCGAAGTCGTCGGGTACCGAGGCCGGACCCCAGGTCAGGCCGCTGTCGCCGAACATACGGCGCTCACGGCGGATCTCCGAGCGGCGGCGGGCCGGAAGCGTACGGAGATAGTCGTCGAAGGTGTCGTCCGGCAGGTCGAGGCTGGCCACGGTGCTCAGCAGTGCCACGGAGGAGTGTCCGTAGCCGGCGTCGGCGAGTTCCGTGAGCCGGTCCTGAGGCACGCACAGGAACGCCGTGTGGTCGGCGCCGACCGAGCGGGCGTACGACCGGAACTCGCCGACCATGGCCTTGGCGAGCGCCGTTCGCCGCGACGGCGGTACGTCGGGCCGGATGAGCAGGCCGTCGTTGTGGTAGCCGTAGGCCGCCCCGCCCAGGACGCAGTACCCCTCGGGGACCTGCGCCTCGGTGTGGATGACATGACTGAGTGTGAAGGGCCTCGGCAGCACGTCGGGGCCGCCGGCATAGGTGGGCAGCGCCGCGACCAGGCGTCCTTGCCTGTCGTGCCACAGCAGGTACCGGATGTCGGCCGTGAGCCGCTCTTCGAGGAACCGCTGCCAGTTGTGGCAGGCGAAGAACGAGGAGCCGGCGGCCACGGCGTCCCAGTCGGCGGGCGTGATCTCGTCGACCGAGACCGCCGCGGTGCACGCCGCGTCCAGCTCGGCGGACGTCTCGGTGTTGCGGTCCACGGAACCGCCCTTCCAGGGGAGTGGGCCTCTCGGGCCGTAGAGGGCAAGGGAGGTGGCGTATGCCGATGCGCTAGAGTGCCATAGTATGGCGGCTCGGATCTTCACTGAAGCCTCGCGGGACGAGTCCGACACCCACCGCAGAAGAAATCTGGTTCTGTGGCTGTCGGGCGTCAGCCTCTCGTTGTTCGGTGACTGCGCGCTCTGGCTGGTCGCGGGCCTGTGGGTGAAGACGCTGACGGGCAGCGACGGCGCGGCCGGCATGACCTTCCTCGCCTACCTCGCGCCCGGCATGATCGCCCCTCTTCTCGGCGTCGTCGTCGACCGTGTGCGGCGTCGCCGTCTGCTGATCACGATCAATCTGGTGATGGTCCCCGCGATGTGCCTCGCGCTGCTGGCCCATACCCGGGATGACGTCTGGCTCATCTACACGGTCCTGCTGCTCTCCGGGCTCGGCTCCAGCCTGCACGCCGCGGCCGGCAGCGCGATGTTGCCCAGGATCGCCGGGATGGAGGGAGTCGGCCGGGCCAACGCGAAGCTGCGTACCCTGAAAGAAGCCAGCAGGCTGTGCGCGCCGGTCGCAGGCACCGCACTGTTCACCGCCTGGGGCGCCACGCCGGTGGTGGTGATCGACGCGGCGACGTACCTCGTCGCGGCCGTGTGCGTCTGGCTCGTGACCGTCGAGGACCCCAAGCCGCAGTACGAGCGGGACGAGCCGCTGGCGCGGCAGATGAGCACGGGCGTGCGCTTCATGTGGCAGTGCCTCCCGCTGCGGGAGGCGGCCCTCACACTGGTCGGCGTGCTGGCCGTCTTCGGCCTGATCCAGCCGACGGTGTTCGCCCTCGTCTCCCACGGTTTGCATCTGTCCGTCGCGTTCGTGGGCGTACTGAGCACCTGCCAGGCCGTCGGGGCCATCGCGGGCGGGATCGTCACCGTCCGGCTGGTCGACCGGCTCGGCGCCCAGCGTCTGCTGCTGTGGGGCCTGCTGCTGTACGTGGTCGGGTTCGCCGCCCTGATCATTCCGGCGCCGGTGAGCGCGATCGCCGGGTTCGTCCTGATCGGCGGCGGCGTGGCCCCGGTCATCGTGGGCTTCTACACCCAGGTGCAGCGCCTGTCTCCCGACGCGATGCTCGGCAGGGTCTCCTCCGTGGCCGACTCGCTCATCAGCCTGCCCCAGACCGCGTTCATCGCCCTCGGTTCCGCCACGATCACAGCAGTCGGCTACCAACCGATGCTGATCTTCATGGTGGTGGTCCTGGCCCTGTCGACCTGGTACTACGCCGTTCGGCTCCGGGCGATGCCGACCCCGGAAATCCTCAGCCCACAGCCCCTGCGGAGCGGCGGCCAGTCCTGAGGACGACCCGGGTCCAGCGGTCGGCAGCGCACCAGAAGATCGTAACTGCCGTACGGGCGTGGTGATTTGGCCGTTGCCCATAGCCTCGGACTTCGGCAGGATGAGGCACCGCGGGGGACGGAAGTGTGGGCGACACCTTCCTTCCCGCGCCGGTGCCCGGTTCGCGAACGAGGGGGTAAGCGCACGTGTCGGCGTCCACATTCCGCTCCGCTTCCGCAGTCCAGCCGTCCTACGGACACACGACACACGCGCGGCGGGGACGGGCATCCGCGCAGCCACGTGCCTCTTCCTGACCCGCTCGCCACGTCCGGAACGGGCGCACGGTACGAGCGCTCGGAGCCCCGGCCGTCCGGCCCGACGCGCTCCTACTCCCTTGAGACCATGGAGGTACCACCGATGGCAGGCGAGTCAGCGCCCGGTGAACTGACGGCGGACGTGGTGGGGATCGGCTTCGGCCCCGCCAATATGGCGCTGGCCATCGCCCTGGAGGAACGAGCCGGCACCGGCGCGGTCCGGGCCCGCTTCTTCGAGAAGCAGCGGGAGTTCGGCTGGCACCGCGGCATGTTGATCGATGGTGCGACGATGCAGGTGCCCTTCCTCAAGGACCTGTCCACCCCGCGCGACCCCACGAGCAGGTTCGGATTCCTCTCCTACCTGCACGCCAAGAACCGCATGATGGACTTCCTCAACCGGAAGTCGTTCTACCCGCTGCGCACCGAGTTCCACGACTACCTGGCCTGGGCGGCCGAGCAGCTCGCCGACCGAGTCGCCTACGGAAGCGAGGTGATCGCCCTGCGGCCGGTGAAGGACGAGCGAGGCGTCACCCGCTCCGTCGACCTCGTCGTCCGCTGCCAGGGGATGCTGTCGACCGTGCGGACGCGTACCGTCGTCCTGGCCTCCGGCCTGGAACCGGTCCTGCCCGACGGGGTGATGGCCACCGACCGCGTCTGGCACAGCGCCGACCTGCTGTACCAGACGGAGAAGATAGCGACGGGTGAGCCCCGGACATTCGTCGTGGTCGGAGCCGGGCAGAGCGCCGCGGAAACCGTCGGCTTCCTGCACGAGCGTTTCCCCCACGCCGAGGTGCACGCCGTCTTCGCGAGGTACGGCTTCAGCGTCGCCGACGACAGTTCCTTCGCCAACCAGATCTTCGATCCGGTCGCCCGCGACGAGTACTTCGGCGCGCCGGAGCAGGTGAAGGAGATGCTGTCCGGCTACCACGCCAACACCAACTACTCGGTCGTCGACGACGACCTCATCCGCGACCTGTACGACCGGGTCTACCGCGAGGGCCTGAGCGGAACACGGCGGCTGCATCTGCACAAGGTCTCCCGGGTGCGCGAACAGACCGCCGGTCCCGACGACGTGCGTGTCGACATCGAGTTCCTGCCGACGGGCGACCGGACGGCCGTACAGGCCGACGCGGTCATCTACGCCACCGGCTACCGCCCCGGCGACCCGCTGACGCTGCTCGGTGACCTCGGCGGCGCATGCCTGCGCGACGAACGCGGACGCCTCCGAGTCGGCCGCGACTACCGCATACAGACCACCGACGACGTGGAGGCCGCCATCTTTCTGCAAGGTTCCACCGAGCACAGCCACGGCATATCGTCCAGCCTGTTGTCCAACACGGCAGTACGCGCCGGGGAGATCGCCGAGGCGCTGGAGGCATGCCTGTGACCGGCCGCACCCCACACATCGACCGACTCGGCATGGCCGCCCAGTGCGTGGTCGCACCGGCAGGTCGCTGCGCCGCCGGTACCGCCGCGACGCGGCGCTGAGAGGCGGCCTTCGTGTTCGTCCCCAAGATCTACCGCGTCGACGGCGACGAGTGGCCGCGCCGCATCATCCGAGAGCACGCGCTGGCGACACTGACCACCAACGGCGAGCCCTTCCCGTACGCCACACACCTGCCTGCCCTGCTCGCCCCCGACACACCGCCCGACGCGCCGCTGGCCGGCTCGGAGGTGTGGGGTCATATGAACAGGGCCAACCCCCATTGGCGCGCACTCGCCGACGGCTCACCGGCGCTGCTGGTCTTCCAGGGACCGGGCGCCTATGTGACCCCGGCCGTCTACGGCGTCGACCCCGCGGCGCCCACCTGGGACTTCGTCTCCGTCCACGTACGCGGGCGGCTGCGTCCGGTACGGGACCGGGAGGAGACCCTGCGGATCATCCTGGCGACGGTGCGACACCTGGAGGGCTCATTGGGCGACGCGTGGGATCCCACCTCGTCCCTGGACTACTTCCGCCAGATCCTGCCGGGGGTCGGGGCGTTCCGGCTGGAGGTCGAGGAGGTGGATGCGATGTTCAAGCTCAGCCAGGAGAAGGACGCCGAGGTGCGGGAGCGGGTGGTCGACCGCTTCGAGAACGGCCACGGCGACCACCCGCGGCTGGCCCAGCTGATCCGCTGCCACGGAGACGGCCCGAGCGGGAAGGAGGAGGCGTGAGCACCGCTTCGCTGTGGGGCGGCGAGTCGCACCCTCCCTGCCTGTTCACCGCTCTGCTGAAGACCGTCGCCGGACAGCCGGACGCGATCGCGGTCGCCGACGGAGAGGATGACGTCAGTTACGCCGGCCTCCTTCGCTGGGCCCGAGGCATCGCCCTCCTGCTCGACGAGCAGGGCGTGGCGCCCGGAGATCCGGTCGCCGTCACGGGGGAGCGCAGCGCCGCCATCGTCGCGGCCATGCTGGGAGTCACTCTTCTCGGTGCGGTCTACGTTCCCCTCGACCCCGAGTACCCCGCGTCGCGGCTGCAGTACATGCTCCAGGACAGCGGCGCGAAGGTTCTGCTTCACCACGGGACCGCACCCGCCCTGGACAGCGCGGCCACACCGCTGGCCATACCCGCCCTCAACACGATGGCCTACTCCGAGGACGAGCTCGCCGCACGGGAACCGGTCACCTGTGATGCCGACACGGCGTTCTACTCCATCTACACCTCGGGCAGCACCGGCTGGCCCAAGGGCGTCGCGATCCCGCACAGCTGCCTGGACAACATGGTGCAGTGGCAGGCCGCGCACTCACCCCGCCCCGATCTGCGCACCGCCCAGTTCGCGCCGCTCAACTTCGACGTCTTTTTCCAGGAAGTCCTCGGTACCCTCCGCGGAGGCGGCACCGTGGTCATCGTTCCCGAGCGGCTGCGCCGGGACCCCGTGGGTCTGCTGGACTGGCTGGCCGAGCAGCGCATCGAGCGGCTCTTCCTGCCCTTCGTGGCCCTGCAGATGCTGGCCACCGTAGTGGAGGCGACCCCCGACCTCGGCGGTGTCCGGCTCGTCGAAGTCAACACCGCGGGCGAGCAACTGGTGGCCACCGAGCAGATCCGCGCGATGTTTCGGCGGCTGCCGAACGCCCGGCTCGTCAACCACTACGGCCAGAGCGAGTCCGCCATGGTCTCCTCGTACGTCCTGGCGGAGGATCCCGGGACGTGGCCCGCGCTGCCACCCATCGGCGTCCCGCTCCCGGGCTGCGAGCTGCTGGTCGACCCGGAGGACGAAGACACCCCCACCGTGGGCGAACTCCTCGTCGCCGGTCTGCCCGTCTCCCTCGGTTACACCCGTCGGCCCGAGCTCACCGCAGAGCGGTTCGTCACCGTCGAACCGACACCGCGTGGCCACACGCGGGTCTTCCGCACCGGTGACCTGGTGAGTCTCCGGGACGGCGTGGTGCAGTTCCTGTCCCGGATCGACGACGACGTCAAAATCCGCGGCTACCGGGTGAACCTGACCGAGGTCGACGTGCACCTGCTGAGCCAGCCCGGCGTCAAAGCGGCGGCGTGCGTGGCCGTGGAGACGAGCACCGGGACGCGGAACCTGCGCGCCGCCGTGGCCGCCGCGCCCGACGGGCCACCACCGGATGGGCCCGCCGTCCTGGAGCGCCTGCGCCAGATACTGCCCGAGGCGTCGGTACCGCTGTCGCTGAGCATTCTGCCCGACCTCCCGCGCACGCCGAGCGGGAAGACCGATCGTGACGCCGTGGCCGAACTGATCGCCGCGGACATCCGTAACCGCCAAGAGGGAATGGGGTCAGCATGGACGCGCTCGCCGAGGCCGTAGTCAACGGCGTGTCCGGGCAGGAACTCGCGGACATACCGCTCCCCGCCGAGTACCTTGCCGTACACACCCGTGTCGAGGACGCCGACATCTTCAAGGGTGTCGACGACAAGGACGTGCGCCGCTCGCTGCGGGTCGGCGCGGTGCCGATGCCCGCGCTGGCGCCGGACGAGGCGCTGATCGCGGTGATGGCCAGCGGCATCAACTACAACACCGTGTGGTCGGCCACCTTCGACCCCGTACCGAGTTTCGCCTTCCTGAAGCAGTTCGGACGGCAGGGCGGCGACGCGGCCCGCCACGACCAGCCGTTCCACGTGCTGGGCTCGGACGCGGCCGGCGTTGTGGTGCGCACGGGGGCCGGTGTGCGCCGCTGGTCGGTCGGCGACCACGTCGTGGTGGCCACGGCGCACGTCGACCACGAGGAGCCGGCCACCCACGCGGATGCCATGCTCGGCGGAGAGCAGCGCGCCTGGGGCTTCGAGACCAACTTCGGTGGTCTGGCGCATTACGCGGTCGTCCGGGCCAGCCAGCTCCTGCCCAAGCCCGGACACCTGACCTGGGAGGAGGCCGCGGCGAGCCCGCTGTGTGCCGGTACCGCGTACCGCATGCTGGTCAGCGACCAGGGGGCCCGGATGAAGCAGGGCGATGTCGTCCTGATCTGGGGGGCGACCGGCGGCCTCGGCGCCTACGCGGCGCAGTTCGTCCGCAACGGAGGGGGTATCGCGGTCGGCGTGGTCAGCTCCGACGAGAAGGTGGACAGCGCCCTGCGGCTGGGCTGCGACCACGTCATCGACCGGCGTGAACTGGACCTCGGCGGCGATCCCGCGGCGGCGGGCAAGCGGCTCGGCAAACGTATCCGGCAAGCCGTCGGCGAGGACCCGCACATCGTCTTCGAACACGTGGGCAGGGCCACGTTCGGTATCTCGGTCTTCGTCGCCCGGCGCGGCGGCACCGTCGTCACCTGCGGCTCCAGCACCGGTTACCACCACGAATTCGACAACCGCTATCTGTGGATGCGGCTGAAGCGGGTGATCGGCAGCCACGGCGCGAACCTCGAAGAGCAGGCGGAAGTGAACCGGCTCATCGCCCTGGGCCGGGTCAAGCCGGCGCTGTCGGTGACGTATCCGCTCACCGAGGCCCCGGAGGCGGCGCGCCTGGTGCAGAACAACCACCACATCGGCAAGGTCGGCGTCCTGGCCCTGGCCCCCAAGGAAGGTCTCGGCGTCACCGACACGACACTGCGCGACCAACTGGGCGAGGCGGCCATCACTCCGCTGCGGGTCTGAGAGGAGCAGCCATGGCACGACCCGGAGAGTATCCGTACGACGCGGGAATCCACCCCACCGGATACACCACCAAGGTGTGGACCATGCGGCAGCTCGCGGGCCTGGCCAGCGCGGCTTCCACCAACGAACGCTTCCACTACCTGCTGGACCTGGGCGAGACCGGCCTGTCGCTGGCCTTCGACCTGCCCACGCAGCTCGGTCTGGACCCCGACGACCCGCGGAGCGACGGCGAGGTCGGCCGCACCGGGGTCTCGATCGCCACGGTCGACGACCTCGCCGCCGTGTTCAAGGGCATCCCGCTCGACCAGGTCTCGGTGGCGATGACCGTCAACGCGACAGCGTCGATGCTGCTGGCCATGTGGGTCGTGGTGGCCGAGGAGTCGGGGGTCGATCCGGCCGGGCTGCGCGGAACGCTGCAGAACGAGATGCTGAAGGAGTTCCTCGCCCGCAAGGCCTGCGTCTTCGACCTCGACACCAGCATGCGGTACTCCCTGGACGTGCTGGAGCACTGCATGCGCCACCTCCCACGAGTGAACCCCGTGTCCCTGTCCGGCGGACACGCACGCGAGGCGGGGGCCAGCCGCCCGCTGGAGATTGCGTGCGGCCTCGCCGACGCGGAAACCTACCTCCAGGGCATGCTCGACCGAGGCATGAAGGCGGACGACGTGGCTCGCCGCTTCACCTTCATCTTCGGCGCACACATGGAACTGTTCGCCGAGGCCGCCAAGTTCCGCGTGGCCCGCTCGCTGTACGCACGGCGGCTGCGCGAACACTGGGGCGTCACCGAGGAGCGGGCGATGCGGATGCGCATCCAGGTCAACACCTTCGGCTCTGCGCTCGCACACCAGGAACCGCTCAACAACGTGGTCCGGGCGACGCTCCAGGCGCTGGCGGCGGTGCTGGGCGGTGTGCAGTCGCTGCACGTGTGCAGTTTCGACGAGGCGTATCAGACGCCAGGAGAACTGGGTGCGCGTATCGCGTTGCGTACCCACCAGATCCTGGCGGAGGAGACCGACCTCGCCCGGTACGTCGACCCCCTCGGCGGCTCGGAGACGATCGACCGGCTCGTGGCCGAGCTGACGACGGATGTCGAGGGCTGGCTGCGGCAGATCGAAGACCACGGCGGCATGCTGGGAAGCATCCGCAGCGGTTGGCTGGAGTCCGAGATCAACGAGATGGCCTACAACGACCCCGGACCACGGGTGGGCGTCCGCGACCGCTTGCCTTCCGAAACCGAGCGCGAGGTGCTGCGGCGGGAACGGCACGAGGTGCCGACATCGGTGGAACGAGCGGTAGAGCGCCGCCCGTGCGAGGTCGAGCTGGCGGCCGTTCGCGAGGCGGCACTGACCGGGGCCAACGTCCTGCCGACGCTGATCGAGGCCGCCCGGGCCCGCGCCACCATCGGGCAGATGCGCGAGGCGATGGCCCCACAGACCCAGTGACCGCGCCACCGGACACCTGCGCCGGGCACCACTGTTCCTTGAGCGGTGACGACGCCGTACGCGAGAGCGGAGATCGGCCGTAAGGGACCGACCGGCTTGTGGTGCGAGCGATCCCGGGCCGGCTATCCGATTCCTGTGATCACGGCTGTGGCGGACAGCGCCAGCGCGCCGAGGCCGCCGACGAGGCCCGCGGTCATGGCGGGCCGCCGGTCAGCCACCTCACTCAGGTGAGCCCTTGCGGCGAACATGAAGGTGACCCCGCCGGCCACGAACCAGGGTCCCCACAGGTAGGTGTACCAGCGGCTGATCGGCCGCAACTCCGGATCGATTCCGATGACGTGGGTCTGCACGAGCAGTCCTTGCCCGATGAACAACGCCCCGTGCCAGACGAGCAGTACCACCGCGCCCCACGCCGACAACTGCAGGAGGCGATTCATGCCGCGCCCCCACGCGCGGCGGCGCACCAGAGCCAGGCCGAGCATGCCGCCGACGACTTTGAGGACGCCGGTCACCCACAGCACCGCCAGGAAGCCGGGATTTCGCTCCCGTGCCAGATCGACCAGGGACGGCGCGATCGTGGACTCGGCCCCGGCCAGACCGCCCATCGCCCAGTAGAAGCTGGGAACAGCAAAGGCAAAGCCCCACACGGCACTGGCGAACCCAGGCCATCTGGCCGGGGAGCTCGCCGTTTCACGTCGCCCACTCATGATCGCAATCATGCCTGCCCCATCGACGACCCGTTCGGCCGGGGCGCTCCCGAAGCCGGTCCTTCGCGGAGGCCGAGCTTCCTTGTCCAGGCGCTGTCGGGGCTCTCCGCTTCCGAGTAGCGTGCGTGCCGCGCACCAACTGGACGACCGCCCTTGCCCTCACATGACACTCGGGGGCGTCTTTCCCCGGGAACCATGACGACCCGGAAGGAACCGCCAGTGGTCCTCGAACGAGCAACCCGGAACAGACCCTGCTCCGGACGGCGCGGCCTGCTCGCGCTCGTCACCGCCGTACTGTCGGTGCTGGTGATCGGCCTGACCGGCACGCCCGCGCAGGCCGCGGGATTCACCCCCATCAACGTCTGGAACTCCAGCCACTGCCTCGACAACGCCACCGAGAACTCCGCGAGGCTTCAGATGTGGTCCTGCACGGGCGGCAGTGAACAGAAGTGGCTGGAGGGGTTCAACACCCAGACGGGCCTGTTCACCTTCACCAACCAGCGCACGGGCCGGTGCATCACCGCGCCGGCGTCGGGACCGGGAACGGCCACCATGGCCTTCTGCAACGCGGCCGACACCAGCCAGCAGTGGCGCGTCTTCTACGCGGACAACCCCAACGGGCCGCCCTCAGGCTGGTACGACGTCTGGCAGAACGTGTCGAGCGGGTACTGCCTGTCCACCCCCAGCGTAGGCAACGGCACCCTGGTACAGACGACGACCTGTGACGCTTCCGTCAGATACGAGAGGTGGCACACGCAGTAGCCACCCTGCGGCGCGCCGACCGATGTGGACGGTCGGTCGGCTCGTCGGCCCGGGCAGTCGTCGGTGCCAGGCGTTCTGCCCTCTCACGTACCGATCCGTTCAGGAACTGCCCAGAAATATAGGCCATCGATGCTCATGGACTCGAGTGGGCGGGGTAGATGGGCGGGGCCGGCCGGGAAGGGGCTGTGACCTGGGGAGGTCGAACACGCCCCTTCCCGGCCGTTGGAGCTCCCGACTGGATGGCCGAGCTCTGACGAGGGGCGGGCGGCTGTCTCAGTCGACGGTGACGGTCATCTTGCCCAGCGCCTCACCCGCCTCCATGACCCGGTGTGCTTCGACGATCTCGTGGAAGCGGAACGTCCGCACCGGCCGTGCGGGCAGGTTTCCTGCCTCGACCTTGGCGTAGATCTCGTCCAGGGGAACGTCGCTGAGCGGAAATTCGGGGCTGCCCAGGACGAAGGCACTGCCGAAGAAGCTGAGTTGGACGCCGGTGGGGAGGTCGGTGATCGGGTTGAACTCGTGCACCGGCTCGAAGCCGCCGAGAAAGCCGAGCTGGCAGACCCGGCCCCGAGGGCGGACCGTGGCCAGGCTGTCGCGCAGGACGCTGTTGCCGACGAGATCGAACACCGCGTCAACGGGGTTGTCTCCACTGACCTGGGCGGCCAGGTGGCCGTCGTCGATGAGGACGTCCTCGGCGCCGAGCTCCTTCAGAAGCGCGGCGTGCGCGGGGTTGCGCGTGGTGGCGAGTACGTTCGTGCCGTGGTCGACGGCGAGGTTGACAGCGGCCTGGCCGAGGGAGGACGTCGCTCCGCGCACCAGGACCCGTTCGCCGCGGCGCAGGCCGAGGTTGCCGAACAGCCCGTTCCACGCGGTGGCGTAGACCTCGGGGACCGCCGCCAGCTCGGGCCAGTCCAGTGATGAGTTCACCGCCGCCACGTTGGTGGCCGGTACGGTGACCAGCTCGGCGTAACTGCCGTTCCGGGTGCGTCCCATGCCGCCGAGGATCGCGACGACGCGGGTTCCGGTGGCGAGGCGGCCCGAGGGGTCGGCCTCCACCAGTCCGGCGCACTCGATCCCCGGGACGGCCGCGACATCACCCCAGGTGCCTGCGCGCATATACGCCTCGGCGTGGTTGAGACCGAAGGCCTTGACCCGGATCAGCACCTCACCGGCTGCGGGTACGGGGTCGGGCAGGTCGGTGATGTGCAGCATCTCGGGAGCGCCGTAGGCGGAGATGACTATGGCCTTCATGGATCAGGCTCCGTTCTTGAATGGGTATTCAACTATCGGGTCCAAAAAAAGAGCCACCGCTCGCGGTGGCCCATCGGGGGAGGAGTCGTCAGTCGAGGACGGCGAACGCGGCGTCGACGATGGCGCGCAGGGCCTTCTCGTCGGGATTGGCCTTGCCCACGACCATCAGCCCCTGGCACGTCGCGACCAGCAGCTTGGCGTTGGCGGCCGGGTTCACCGAGCGGCGCACCTCGTCGGCGTCACGGGCGTTGCGAAGGGCGGTCGCCATGCACTGTTCCAGGCGGGCGAGATGGCCGCGTACGACAACGGCGGCCTGGTCGTCCTCGGCGGCGTTCTCGATCGCCGTGTTGACCAGCAGACATCCCTGGCGGCCCTCCGGGCTGAGCAGGTCGCTCACCAGTCCGTCGAAGTAGCCGCGCAGTGCGGCCAGTGAGGCGCCGGGCGCCGCCAGCTCGCCCAGCTTCTGGGGAACGACCAACTGTGAGTAGCGCTCCAGCGACTTCAGGAACAGTGTGCGCTTGCCGCCGGGGAACACGCTGTAGAGACTGCCGGGCTTCACCCCGGTCGCCCGCACCAGATCCTCGATGGAGGTGGCCCGGTAGCCCTGCTGCCAGAACCGCAGCATGGCCTGGTCCACTACGGCGTCGGGCTCGAACTCTCGCGGTCGGGGCATGGCACGAAAATACATGAATGGTTATTCAAGAACAAGGCCCGGCGCCAACCCGTCTCCGTCCGACCGCCGTTGCGGCCGACCGCATGTGCTGCGCCCGGCAAAAGCCCTGGTGGCGCGATTGCAACGGCTCCTGTCGCGGCACCTCTATGGTCGGATACTTTGGCATGATCGCCGCGTAGCGGCCAACGAGATGGAGCTGAGTGTGGAACCGTCATCGCCTGCCCGTGCGCCCGAGCGGACGGGCAGCACGATAGGCCTGTTCTGGGTCAGTGGGGAGCGCGTGTATGTGGGCACGCCTCCCGCACCGGGAGGAGCCGGTGTGCTGCTCTCCCCGGTGGGGATACGGATCACCGGACCCGACCCACAGGCGTGGCGCTGGTCGGCCGTGATGGATCTGCGGGTGACGGAAGCGCCGGTCCGCTCCACGCTCGTACGCTGGGCGGCCCGTGGACTGTCGGTGGCCGCCGCCGCCCTGGACGCGTGGGTTCCCGGCAGCCCGGCAGAGATGACGGTCGTCATCACCACGACGGAGGGGGACCGCGTCGAGTGTCCCGTGTACTCCGGCGCCGCGGTCGCCTACACCCAGCGAGAAATTGACCTCTCGCTGGGGCTGCTCGCCCGCTTCACGCGCGGCGAGTCCTCGCCTGCCGTCCTGACGAACTGGTGGAACGAGGCCCAGCCCGCCGAAGTCCTCCGGTCCCGTGAGCGCGAGGCTGTCCTGGAGAGCTGGCTGGGCATGGCATGAATCCAGCCAAACGCCGGCCCGGGCACGGCGCGGCGCGGGGACGGCTTGCGTGATGACCGGATGGGCCTCTGACCGGGGTCACACGCCGCGGGTGCGGGTGGTGAACAGCAAAACGAGTGCCAGTGCCTGTATCGCGGCGACCACCGTGATCATCACGGGAATCGAGTAGCCGTACAGGGCGCCGACCAGCGCCCCGCCCGCCAGGCTCGCTGCCCCTACGGTGCCCGCGAAGACACCGTAGGCGGTCGCCCGACGGCCGGCCGGGACGAGGTCGGCGACGGTGGCGCGCAGGGTGGACTCCTGGATGCCCATCGCGGCACCCCACACCAGCGCGCCGAGCACCGCCGTGGTGAGCGTGCCGGTGAAGGCAAGTGCGGGCACGGCCGCCGCCAACAGGGGCAGCACCGCAAGCACCCGTGGCCCCAGGCGGTCGTACGCCCAACCCGTGGCCAGCGCCGCGATTGCGTCGGTCGCCATGGCGCCCGCATACAGCACCGGCACCCAGGCCGCCGTGAGCATGCCGCGCTGGACCAGATGGAAGGAGAGCAGCCCGAAGGTGGCGAAGCCGCTGGTGGTGGCCGCCGTGAACGCGGCGTACCGCCAGAACGCGGCCGGAAGCCGACTGTCCGGGGCCGCGTTCCCGCCGGGCGCAGCCGCCGGCTCGTAGGCGGCCGGGTCCGGTACACGTCGGCGCAGCCACATCAGCAGCCCGAGCACCGCGATGCCCGGCACCGCGAGCACGCCGAGCGCGGGTGCGTAGTCGTCGTGGGTCAGCGCCAGCACTCCGGCGACGGTCAACGGACCGATCAGCGCGCCCACTTGGTCCATCGCCTCGTGCACGGCGAACCCGCGCCCGCGCCCGGTCGCGGCGGCGGCGTAGGAGAGCAGGGTGTCCTTGGCCGGGGAGCGCACCGCCTTGCCCACCCGCTCCGCGATCACCAGCGCGCAAGCCGCCCACAGCACACCGACCAGCCCGAGGACCGGCACGGTGATCACGGTCAGTGCGTATCCGGCGATCGCCCAGGCCCAGAACCGGCCGCTGCGGTCCGCCAGCGGGCCCGAGACGAGCCGCAGTCCGAGAGCCGCCGCCTCGCCCGCCCCGGTGACCACACCGACCACCAGGGCCGAGGCGCCGAGCGAGGCGAGCAGGGGCCCGGTGATGGAGCGCGCACCCTCGTACACGAAGTCCGCGAGAAGGCTGACCATGCCGAACCAGACCACGAACCGCCACGGCCGCATACCCGCGGGCGCCCTGTCCTGCTCGGTCACGCCCACACGGCCTCGGCGACGGCGACACCCATGAAGACCGCCCCGAGCCCGGCGATCACGCTCACGATCACATTGGCGACCGCGTAGAACTTCGCCCCGTTCTCGACCAGCCGGAACGTCTCGTAGCTGAAGGTCGAGTACGTCGTCAGCGTCCCGCACAGGCCGGTTCCGAGGAACAACCGCAGGTGCGATGAGGCCGCACCGGCCGTCACCGCACCGGTGAGCAGCCCCAGCACCAAACACCCCATGACGTTGACGGTGAAGGTGCCCCAGGGGAAGACGGTGTCGTGCTTCCTCTGGACGGTCAGATCGGTCAGGAACCGCAGGGGCGCGCCGACCGCTGCCCCCAGCACCACGAACAACCAGTTCACTTGGCTTTCTCCCGCCCGGCGTACCGGATGACCTCGCAGTCGTCGAGGATCACCAGCCCTTCCGTGACCAGCTCGTCCAACTGCGGCAGGAACTCACGGATGAGGGGTTCGCTGTCCACGATCACGATCGCCACCGGCAGGTCCTCGCTCAGCGAGAGCAGCCGCTGCGTATGGATCAGAGAAGAGGCGCCGAAACCCTCGATACCCCGGAACACGCTCGCGCCGGCGAGCCCCGCCGCGTGGGCGCGGTGCACGATCTCGGTGTACACGGGTCTGTGGTGCCACAGGTCGGTCTCACCGATGAAGATCGTGACCCGTAGTGCACGACCGGTCAGCCTGGTCATGATTGCCTCCACGCCAGTACGCGGCGCGTCACCGACACCGCAGTCCACACCGCCGCCAGCGCCGCCAGCAGCGTCAGAGCCAGGTACACCAGAGCCGCCGGTGCCCGGCCGCCGGTCACGAACCTCTGAATATCCACGGCGTACGTGGAAAACGTCGTGAAGCCGCCCAGGACACCCGTACCGAAGAAGGGGCGCACCAGCCGGTGCGCCGCCCACACGTCCGTGATCACCACCATGAATACGCCCATCACGGCGCAGCCCACGACGTTCACCAGCAGCGTCGTCCAGGGGAAGCCGTCGGCCGGCATGGGCCATATGAGGGAGGCCCCGTACCGGGCCGAGGCCCCGATGATCCCGCCGAGCGACACCACCGCCACGACCGGCGCGAGCCCCCGCGCCCACTGACGGCGCCGGGCGGGCCCGGACGGACCGGCATCGGGATCGGTGGACTCCGAGGCCACCCGGGACGACTGGGCTCCCCTGGACATACGTCTCCTACCTGCAGGGCACCCGTATCCGGGCACACGCCATCGCAAGTAGGGACCGTTGGCGGCACTGATGCCGCGGTTCGGGTACGGCGGGCCCCACCACCGCGCGGCAATCCCAGGAGATCATCGCTGTCACCAGGCTAGCGCCCCCCGTCGCCCGCCCGCGAACGGGAGCGGGCCGGGCGTCGCTGCGGGGCGGAACGGGACGGCGGGCTTGTCCAGTGCGAAGACCGCACCGGTCTGCGCGTGCATGTCGCACTGGTTGGCGAACGTTTCCCGGTAGTGCACAGGGCGCCCGTTCCATTGGCCACGTGCCTCGGCCGTGACGGGGCCGTAGTTGAGGTCGCACGGGATGTCCTGCTGGGGGCCTTCCCGGAGCTCGCGGATCTCGCGAATGTCACCGTCGACGCTGTCGAGCTGGGCGCACGCTAGAGCCGCCCGGGCGTGGTGCCCCTGGAGGGTGGGGGTGCACTGGAGCAGGGTGCCCCGGGTGCTGGAGGTGTGGCTGTCGCCGGTGGTGGTGCTGAGCTGGAGCCAGTTACCGGTAGGGGCGGCGTGCGCGGGGCCGGGAGCCAGGGCAGCGGCGAGCGCGAGTGCGACCAGAACGACAGGAGGGCGGTGAGGGGCCTTCGCGGCGGGAGAGAGATGTGCCATGTCTTCGGCGTCGGCAGGACGCCCCGCGCAGGTGAGCCCGCTCATCCGAACGTGTCATCCTCGGGCGGGCGAACCCGTTCGAGATGCCCCTCGCGACGCCGCTCAAGACATCTGGACCGCCGTAGACCGCCGCAGTCGAAGAACAAAGCTCAGTCGATGTCCTGCCCATCGATGATCCAGCTGACACCCTGACGTCCATCGCCCACGGCGAGGTGGACGAACCAGATCTCGTCGTCGGCCAACTCCCACGTCAGACAGGTGAGTCCGGCGACGAAGGCGGAGACGTCCGCCGCGGGAGCCAGGGCGTCCAGCCCACCGAACTCCCTGAGCATGCGCCACAGGGCCATGCGGCCGAGTGCGGGGGAGGCGACCGTTCCGTACGCACTGCTGCCGCCCAGGGCCAGCACCAGATCGGGGTACGCGGCGGCGAAGGCGACCGGCGTCGCGTACGAGGGCCGCTCACTGGCGGGGCGCCCTTGGAGGAACCGGGCGAGGGCCTGCTCCGGCTCGCACGGCACAGGTCCGGAGATCTCTACGAAACAGTACGAGGGAGCACCCGGCACCAGCGGTTCGGGCGCGGTCGGTGCGGGCGTGCTGCCGCCGGTGGCCGGGGGGAGCCGGAACCGCCCTTCGCGCCCGACGGCGGACAGGCCGGGGACGGCGGCGGCACCGCCGCTCCGGCCCGCCGAACCGGCATGGGTCTCGGCGTCCCAGAACTCAGCCTCCCAGGGGGCGAGGGACAGGGGCGCGCCACCGTAGGCGCCCGGTTCGAGCGAAGGGGGCCCGCCGGCGGGGGAGGACAGATAGGGGGTGAGATCTTCTCCGCGCAGGATGCGTGCGTGTGCCACAAGGTGGCGCAACAGCGGGTGACGCAAGTGGGGTCCGACCTCCTGCCAGGTCCGGACCTGGGCCAGTACCTCCCACAGAGCACCCGAGTGGGCCGGCCCGTCCTCGAACTCCCGCTCAAGGATCCGCGCGGCATCCGCCACCCGCGAGACGGGCAGCTCGACCACGGCGACGCGCGCCACTCTGCCCCGGCATTGCCGCAGTTCGCGGTCGTCCTCGGGAGAGGGCAGGCGCGCGGGATCGGCACATGCCGCGTCCAGGGCGTCGTAGAGCCGGACCAGTCCGTCCCAGTCGCGCTCGTCCGCGAGCCGGTCGCTCTGGTTGAAGACCTCGCCCCAGGTGAAGTGGTGTGCCATGTCAGGAAAGTCTGTCACCGATGGAGTGGAACCAGGCAGCCGGGGTGTACGGGGCCGGCGGGTCGATCTCCATCCCGATGTACGGGTGGTGGGGGAGTGGTGGTCGAGGTGATGAACCCCGGGGCCGCCGCCTGCCGCTCTTCGGTGGGTCAGACGTCGCGACGCACGCCCTTGTCGTCGCAGGGGATTTGGATGGATGGGGGGTGGGCGGCGAAGTCGCGGGTGGCCTGGCGCTCCACTTCGCTGATTGCCGTCGGTTCGACGTCGATGATGCCGCCGAAGGGCCGGTCGACGTCCCGGATGATGACCAGCATTGTCGTGAGGAGTGCGGTGATCACTGTGAGGGTGAGCAGTTGGCCGCGGTTGTTCTTGCGGGGTAGACAGATGCCGAGGGCCATGACGGTGATGACGAGGGTGGCGAGCAGGAACCAGAAGAAGGTGCTGGGGATACTCGCGCTCGCCTGGGTGAGGCGTTCCTCGCGCTCGTCGGAGCGCTTGTTGTCGGCGGCGATCAGCATGCCGAAAACGGGTTTGCCCTCAAGGGGGCGGTATGTCTGCCGGACGTCGGTGGACCACACGCTGGGCCCCGATGAGCCGTTGCCGTCGGACATGGCCGGCCATTCCTGGGTGCGCACGGCGCGGGCGTAGCAGACCGCGTCTGCCTGGATCCGTGCCCTTTGCGCGTCGGGCGCGTACTCGGCGGTCTCCACGAGCTGGTCCAGGGCCCGGGCCTCCCCGCGCGAGGCGACTTCGGCTTTGCCGTAGGAGCCGTTGGCGGTGACCAGGACGAAGGCGAGCAGCAGGACGGTCAGGGTGAGGAGCGGTCCAACGAGGTCCTTGACGGCCATGCCCGTTTCGTCGTCCTCGCTGAGCAGCCTTGGCCGCAGCCAGCGGTTGGCGGCCAGACCGGCGAGCAGGGCAACGACGGCGACGACAATGACGAGGACCACGAGGGGCCACCTCCGGGGGCGGGCAGGCGGGAGTCCCTTGCCGCGGGCGCGGCAAGGCACCGCGAGCATGTCGTGCTCGCCGGTGCACCCCGACCGCGAAACGATCACCGTCCCCGAACGAGGGATCTCTGTTCCGCCAGAAGGATGCCGCTCACCCGGAGGGCCGGGCCTGACCGGCCATGGTGTTCGTCGAGGAGGTGGAGCTCATCGTTTTTGCCAGGCGGGCTGCACGGTCGACATGAGGGCATGTGGCGGCGGACCTCGGGGAGGGCGCCGCCAAACGAACAGCACTCGGGGAGACGCGAACCTCGGAGCAGGCTAATCTGAAAAGAAGGGACATTCGGGGTAGTAGGGCCTTCCTTGTGCACTAGGCAAGGCGGCCGTTGAGGGGATGCGCGCGGCCGGCGCCGCTCCAGGTAGCTCATCCGGAACCCGCCCTGGTGAGCCAGGTGTGGCGGGAGCCTCTGGGGGCGAACCCCTTGGTTCAACGTGGGCCCGAATCGCAGGAAGGTCGATACCCATGGCAACGCCTCAGACAGAGTTCGTCCACTGGAAGTCGGCCGACCCCAACGGCGCGACCGGGTGTCTGGGCCCCGTGACGCTCACCGGCCCCATGGGCACTGCCTTCTTCTTCAAGGACGACTACCCCGGCTTCGGATCCACGGCCTTCAACCCGCCGTTGGCTGCCACCGGCATGGTGGAAATCGTTGGAGCCGCAGGTCACGAATTCAAGGCCACGTTCACCATCCCGTTGAAGAATCCTGTCTTCTATCTGGGGTCACTCAGCTCCACGCTGACGTTCACGCAGGTTACGCCGGCTACGACGGTCATTCAGGTCACCCGCGTCAGCGGCGACGCCGATTTCAAGGTGACGGGCAATCAGGTCACCGGCAAGGTGTTCCAACCTCCCCCCGGGTCGACCGCGCCCACTGATTCCAACGGCATTGTCCGCCTCACTGGAACCTTGACGTCGGTCACCTTCACTCTGACTCCCAACCCCGGCAGCACCAACCCCCGGGAAGGGGTCTTCCTCCAAATCGGCGGGACGCCCTGACCGATGGTCACCTTGGAGTCCGCGCCCGGAGCGGCTCGTCTCTGAGTTCGCACAACGAAACCATCAAAGTGGTTGGGGGCCCAGGCGTGTGCCTGGGAGAGTCCTGATCTTGCCGATTCATCGCACGCGGTTCCGGCTGGCGGTGGTCGCGGACACGCACGCCGGGTAGCCGACCAACCATCCCATAACGAAGCATAGTGTTCCGCTGGCTGGTGGCTGAAGTTGCCCCCTGCCAGGTCGCGGCTCCCGAGCGGCGTGCTTGCATGTGTTCATGATCGTTAACGCGCAGGAAACATCCGAACCGCAAACATACCTGGACCACATCCTGGAGCACTGGCACAAGGACGAGGACGCCGAGGCGCTTGCCCAGGGGACCCAGCGGCTGACCCGGGGGGAGGCTCGGCGGCGGCTGTTCAGTCTGGGGCACGCGCTGCGCCGGCAGGGGCTCGCGCCCGGCGACGGAGTGGGGTTGTTCCTGGCCAACCGCGTGGACTCCGTCCTGGTGCAGCTCGCGGTCCATCTCATCGGCTGCCGCGTGGTGTTCCTGCCGCCCGAGCCAGGACCCGGCGAACTCGCCGCGCTGGTCGAGCAGTCCAAGGCGCGCGTCGTGGTCACCGACCCGGTCTTCGCGGCACGCGCCGCCGACGCGGCCAACCGGAGTGTCCACGCACCCGTGCTACTCAGCGTCGGCCCCTGTGAGCAGCGGTGCACCGACCTGCTGGCCGTCGCGGCCGAATGCCCTGTGGTGCGCCCCGAGGGCGTGCCGGCCCCGGCAGCGGACGAGGCCGTCACCGTCCTCTACACCGGCGGCACCCTCGGCCGTCCCAAGCTCGCCGCGCACAGCCACCGGCTGTACGACGTGGTGCTGGATCTCGTGGAGGACGGCCCGCGGGACTCTCCTGCCCCGGGCTTCTTCCCGACCATGAAACCGGGTACGGACCGGGTACTCGTCTCCACGCTGCTCACGCACGGCAGTGGCCACCTCACGTCGATCCAGGCGCTGGTGCGGGGTTGCGCCCTCGTCGTGCTGCCCGAGTTCGAGGCGGGTGCGGCGCTGGCGGTACTGCGGGAGGAACGGATCACCGCCACCATGTTCGTCCCACCGATGCTGTACGCGCTGCTCGACCACCCGGAGTGCGAACCGGGCGCACTCCCCGCGCTGCGGAGCATCGTCGTCGGCGGCGCGGCCTCGTCACCCACCCGGCTCCAGCAGACGGTCGAGGTCTTCGGGCCCGTACTCAGTCAGGGCTACGGGCAGTCGGAGGCGCTCGGCATCGCAGCCTTCGGTGCCGAGGACCTCGCCTCGGCGGGAGCCCAGCGGCCCGAACTCTGGCGCAGCTGCGGTCGCGCGATATCCGACACCGAGATCGAGATCCGTGGTGAAGACGGTGCGGCGGCGCTGCCCGCCCGGCAGATCGGTGAGGTGTGCGTCCGGGGCAGGGCCGTGATGCTCGGTTACTACGAGGACCCGGTGCGCACCGCGGAGGCGTTCTACGGTGACTGGCTGCGTACCGGGGACATGGGTTACCTCGACACCGAGGGGTACCTCTATCTCGTCGACCGGGCCAAGGACATCATCATCACCGGCAGCACCAGCGACAACGTCTACTCCCGGGTCCTGGAGGACTTCCTGCTCACGCTGCCCGGGGTGCTCAACGCGGCGGCGCTGGGCGTACCGGACGAGGACTACGGGGAGGCCGTACACATCTTCCTGGCCACGGCCGAGGGCGCTGATGTCGACCCGGACGTGGTAGCCGCCGCGGTGACCGCCGAGTTGGGAGAGCTGTACACACCCCGGAGGACGGTCCTGCTCGATCAGCTGCCGATGACCAAGGTCGGCAAGGTGGACAAGAAGGCGCTGCGCGCCACGTGGACGAGCACGGCCCCGGGCACTCCGTAGGCGGCGCTGCCGCCGAAGGTGCGTCGATCGCCTGCCAGGAGCAGATGTTGCTGATCCGGCCCGTCCGCGTGCGGCGACGGGCGGGCCGAAGAGCTGCACTGGCACGCACGCACGCACGCGCGCCGTGTCGCGTCCCAGGACAGGTGCCTTCGCCCCATGATCGGCCCGGGCAGGGTCAGGCGTCCGCCGGCCCCGCCGCGTATATGGGTTCCAGCACGAAGACGGGGATCACGCGGTCGGTCGCCGCCTGGTACTCGGCGTACGGCGGATACGCGGCGACGGCACGCTCCCACCACTGGGCCTTCTCCTCCCCGCTGACTTCACGGGCCGTCATGTCCTGTCGCATGGCGCCGTCCTGGAGCTCCACGTGAGGATCGGACTCGACGTTGAAGTACCAGACGGGGTGCCGGGGGAAGCCGCCCTTCGAGGCCACGGCCGCGTACCGCCCCTCGTGTTCCACGCGCATCAGCGGGACCTTGCGGATCTTGCCGCTCTTCACACCGCGGGTCGTGAGAATGACGACGGGCAGGCCGGTGTCCCAGAGCGTCGCCCCCCGCGTGCCGCCCGAACTCTCATACAGCTCGACCTGTTCGCGCACCCACTGCGCCGGGCTGGGCTCGTACTCGCCTTGAAGAGGCATCGCGGTCACCCCATCGTCGCCTGAAGACTGTGTTGCCCAGTTCAACACAAGGGCAGGGGTCCCGCTGCCGGAAGTCCGGCATTTCTCAGCACCCAACCGGCCGCAACACCGTCCCCGAGCCCAGCCCAAGCCCGAGACCGAGGCTCCCGTCTCCACATGACCAGGCGCGAACAGCCAGGCGCAGGGATCAGGGTGCGAGCTGGGGAGCGCCGTGGACTATGCGGTGCTGGCTCGGTGTCGTTCCGTAGTGGTCGAGAAACACCTGCCTCATCGTCTCGGCGGAGCTGAACCCGCAGCGCCTCGCGATCGACGCCAGCGGCAGTGCTGTGGAGATGAGCAGTTGTGAGGCAGCCTCGGCGCGGGCCGTCCGTACGAACTGGGCCGGTGTCTGTCCGAGCTGGTCGCGGAACAACCGGGACAGGTGACGTCCGCTGACCCCGTACGACCCCGAACCGCCTTCGGCCCGATCGACTGGACGGCCGCCGACAGCGGCCAGTACACGCCCTTCGCCCAGCAACTGCTTCGCACCGCCCTGGCCGACCACCCCTCCCTTCTGGCGCAGCTGACCACCTGAGCACCAGGGGCTGTCCGTGGCTGTGCTCGTGCGTCATCCATTTGTTGCAGCGCAGGCACCTGCTGCGCGCGTGCCCCCCCCGTGTCAGGGCCGAAGGCAGATCAGTAACCGCTGCCGCAGGAGGACGAGTTGTAGCAGAGGAAGTCGCCCAGGCAGACGGGCGGTCAGGGGTGAGGGCGCTCTTTTCAGCAGGCTGTAGCCGAGTACCTGCAATGGGTCATCGGCGGCTCCATAAGCGCGCCTTGGGCTTACCTAAACGGATTCCCCAAGAATGTGATCTTGGGTGAGAGTGCCGACACTCTGTGCAATTGCACACAAGTGGAGCCACTCATTCCATGATAACGATCTTTCTAAGTAACGCCCCCCGGGTTTGCCGCTCATTGGAATAGACCTTTGGTTCTCGTGCACCCAAATCCCTTACGTGGAAGGGAACTTGGGGTCCTGTCGTCCACTCTCGCGCATTCTTCCGCAGTGCCCGCTCCCATTCCCCGTACAAAGCGGCCCTGTCAGTCCGTGCATCCGTTCTGGCACACTTCCGGCCAACCACAACTCCCCCACAGAAATGAGGTGTGGCCTTGTCCGGTCGCAGAAGACAGGTTCAGCAACGTCGGCGAAGACGCGGCATTTTCGTCGCAGCGGTAGCCGTCACGGCGGGAGCACTCGTCGGTACAGCGGCGCTCGGTGGCGTCTTCGACCACCACTCGTCCCGACCTGAGATCAGCGCGGCGCAGGCCGCTGTGGACGGTCCCGCTCCGGCACCCGCGCACGACAAGACCCCGGAACCGGTGACCCGAATACCCAAGGAGGACCGCAAGCGCGGCCTGGTCTACAAGGGCCTGAGTTCCGCGCCCAAGGGTGACCGGTGCGCCGGCGTTCTGCGCACCGCCGACGGCCGGTGCACGCACGGTCCCGACAAGCCGCCCAAGGGGGTGGACATCTCCAAGGACACACCGCCCGCAGTGAAGGCACAGGGAACGGCCGTAACGCCCAGCCGTCCCGCCACCCAAAAACCCTCCACCGAACAGCCGTCCTCCGGCACCACGGCTGCTGTCGACGCCCGCCAGACGGGCACCGGCCAGACGGGCACCGCCGCCAAGACGCCGCCCGCCGCCCCCGCCCGGGGCACCGGAAGCGGGAAGGCCGCGTCAGGTGGTCAAGCGGTGCAGTGTGACGGTGACGGAAGCACGGGCAACCGGGTCCAGGTGGTGTACGCGCACGGTCCCGGCAACGACCGGTACGGCGAGTACCTGGCGTCGTTCCGCAGGTGGGCCGCCGACGCCGACACCATCTACTTCGCCAGCGCGCAGGAGACCGGGGGCGTACGGCACATCCGGTTCGTGACCGGCGCCGACTGCACGCCGTCCGTGCTCAACGTGGAGGTGACGAGCTCGGCACTCGCCGAGTTCGGTGCGCTGAACTCCGCACTCGCGCAGAAGGGTTTCGACCGGCGCGACCGCAAGTACATGATTTTCGCGGACGCCAAGGTCTACTGCGGCATCGGCACCTTCAACGGTGACGAGCGCCCCGGCGCCGCCAACCTCAGCAACTTCGGCCCCTCCTACGGCCGCACGGACGCCGGATGCTGGAGCGGTTCCACCGCGGCGCACGAGCTCGGACACAACCTCGGTGCGGTGAACAACAGCGCACCGAACAGCAGCCGTGGTGCGCACTGCACCGACGAGTGGGACATCATGTGCTACTCGGACACGCCCTACTACCCCACCATGCGCAACGTCTGTACCGAGCGGAGCCAGGACGAGCGTCTGGACTGCAACCACGACGACTACTACAACACCAGTCCGCGGGCGGGCAGTTACCTCGCCACGCACTGGAACGTCGCGAACAACCAGTTCCTGATGACCGGCGGTGGCACCCGGCCCGACCCGGACCCGAGCCCCACCCCGACCCCGAAGCCGACCCCGACCCCGACCGGCAGCACCGGACCGACGACGGGCCCCGTCCCGGTCCTCGGACAGCTGACGTCCGACTCGGCCGTGGTCAGCTGGCCGGCGGCGTCCTCCGTGGCCTGGTATCAGCTCCTGCTCAACGACAGCCACCTGGCATGGGTCCAGCCCAACTCGGCGCGGGTCTACAACCTGCGGCCCGACACCGACTACAGGCTCGCCGTCTCGGTCCGCGACCAGGCCGGCCGCGACTCCGGACCCGGCCGCGCGCTGTCGTTCCACACCCCGCCCGTCGGCGGCACCGCTACCAAGCCCGGCACGCGGTACACGCTGACGAACGGTCACACCGGGCTTGCGGCGGAGATCTGGGGCGGCGGGAGCGCGGACGGTACCGTCCTTGTCGGTTCCCAGCCCAATGGGTTCACCCCTCAGCAGTGGTACTTCGATGACGTTGCCGGCGGCAGTGCGCGCCTTCGCTCGGCCGTGTCGGGCAAGTGCCTGCAGCTCGGCGGGGCCGCGGCCCCCGGCCAGTGGGTCGCCCAGCGACCCTGCTCCGGCAGTGACGCCCAGCAGTGGCGGCTCACCAAGTCCGGAACGGGCCTGCGCCTGACCGCCAAGAACAGCTCACTGGTCCTGGGTGTCGGCAATCGCCCGTACTACGGGGCGTGGCTGCTCGAACTCCAGGACCCGGACACCTCCAAGTACCAGGACTGGGCCCTGAAGCAAGCATCCTGACCCCCCACTGACGGCAGGGGCCGTGCTCATACGGCCCCTGCCACCCCCCTCACACCGGAGCCA
>NZ_JBJHPC010000251.1:0-10062 GCF_045257485.1 Streptomyces sp. YS-3
TTGCCTTTCTGTCGCCGAGGACGTGAGGGGAGGGCCCGGCGTGCCGCCCCGACCCGCCGGGCCCTCCCCTCACGTCCTCGGCGACAGAAAGGCAACGACCGCAGTGATCTCCGACCTGCAGACAGCGCCCCGGCGCGCACTGGCGATGACCTACGAGCAGATGCTGGAGAAGGTCCGCTACGAAGGCGCGTATCCGACCCGGGAGCGGGCCGAGCAAGCCGTACGGCTGGTGGTGTCGGGGCTGGGGCGCCAACTGACCGGTGAGGAGCGTGTCGAGCTGGCCGCACGGCTGCCCCACGAGGCGGCGCGCATCCTGACCGAGCAGATCCCCGACGTGCAGCCGCTCACCGGCTGGGCGCTGGTCAAGGACCTGGCCGGCCGCACCGGCGCGACCCTCGCCACCACCCGCTGGGACACCGGATCGGTCCTGTCCACGGTCGCCGATCTGGCGGGCCCCGAACTCCTCACCCGCATCCTGAACCAACTCCCGGCCGGTTACGCGCTCCTGTTCGGCCGCGCGGAGCTGACCCAGGCCGCCTAGACCGGCGGGGCGCCCCCACCCGTCCGCGTGGCCCGCGCCCCATGCGCATGTCGCGCCTTCGCACGCCCCGTACCCCTTGACCGTCGAGATCCGGTTGACCGTCGAGATCCGGCCGGAGCCGCAGCGTCCCACCACGCGGCTCCGGCCGACGCGTTGCGACGACGCTCGCCGGGCCCGCGCCCCCTGCCTGCCACGGTGCACCCGAACGGGTCACCCGCGTCGCCCCGAACCCTGCCCCTGCTTAGGCTCCTGGTGCGGTCCGGTCCGTTCGGGAGCCGGTGCGCGGCCGGGCCCGAGTCGGACGTTTCCCCAACGGGGAGCGGGGCAGGCGCGAGTCGTGCTTCGGACCGGAGGCACGCCCGCTGGACGCGTGTGTCCCGGCGACGCCAACTCCGGACGCGTCCTGGTCACATGCGGTTCGGCGGCGTCACCCACACCCCCGACGTGCAGGAGCCCGCGCCATGCCCAACAGCCTCGCTCGCAAGCGGACCCACGACGACGCCCCCGACACCCATGACGCCTTCGCCCGGCTGAACGCCCTGGGCGAGGGCCCGGAACACGACGCGCTGCGCGAGGACCTGGTGGCGCGGTGGATGCCGATGGCCCAGCGCCTGGCCGGCAAGTACCGCAACCGCGGCGCCGAGCTGGAGGACCTTTACCAGGTCGCGGCGATGGGGCTGGTGAAGGCCGTCGACCGGTACGAGGCCGCGCGGGGCGCGTTCGAGGCGTACGCGATCCCCACCATCAACGGCGAGCTCAAGCGCCACTTCCGTGACTCCCTGTGGGCCGTACACGTCCCCCGCCGTGTCCAGGAGGCGCGCAACAAGGTCCGGGTGGCGCGCCAGCAGCTCCAGGCCGCGCACCCCGGTGAGCCCACCATCGCCGAACTCGCCGCCCACTGCGGGCTGGAGGAGGAGGACGTCCGGGACGGGCTGGAGGCCCTGGACTCCTTCAAGAGCCTCTCCCTGGAGGCCGAGTCCGGCCCCGGGAGCAGCGGCGGCGAAGGGCTTTCGCTGGCCGACACCCTCGGGGCGACCGAGCCCGGCTTCGACACCGTCGTCGACCGGGAGGCGGTCAAACCGGCGCTGCGGGCCCTGCCCGAGCGCGAGTCGAAGATCCTCTACATGCGGTTCTTCAGCGACATGACCCAGAGCCAGATCGCTGCCGAGCTGGGTATCTCCCAGATGCACGTCTCCCGGCTGCTCAGCCGTACCTGCACCCGCGTGCGCCGCGAGGCCCTCGCGGAACAGGCTGCCTGACGCTCCTGCCGTTCCACCGATCCGGTACGCCCGGACGCCCCCGGACGCGCGCACATGTCACCGGCCGGAGACATCCCCAGCGCCTTCCTCCCGCTCTGCCGGAGCGGCCCCCCCCACCCGTACACGTTCACCCGGAGGGACCAGTCGACATGCCCGAGGGACCTGTTGCCTCGAAGAATGAAGGGGCACCGGCGTCGCGCCGCGCCCCGGCAGAGAGGCCCCTCCCCATGCCAGGACCCAATCGTCGTCCACCCGGACCAGGCCGGGGCCACGCGCGGACCGACCAGATGCTCCGCACCCTGCTCCGGCGCCGCAAGCGGTCGTTGAGCAGCGCGGACGTACTGGTCGCCGACCGGCCCAAGGTGCGCCGCGCGGTGACGGCAGCGGCCCTCGGCAACACCATGGAGTGGTTCGACTTCGGCGTCTACGCTTATCTGGCCAGCACCATGGGCAAGGTCTTCTTCCCGGCGAGCTCGCCCGGCGTCCAGGTCGTCTCGACCTTCGCGACCTTCGCCGCGGCGTTCCTGGTCCGGCCGCTCGGCGGGCTGGTGTTCGGCCCGCTGGGCGACCGGATCGGCCGTCAGAAGGTCCTCGCCGCAACGATGATCATGATGGCGGCGAGCACCTTCGCGGTGGGCTTCCTCCCCACGTACGCGGCGGTCGGGGTCGCCGCCCCCCTGCTGCTCCTCGTCTGCCGGCTCGTCCAGGGCTTCTCTACGGGCGGCGAATACGCGGGGGCCACCACCTACATCGCGGAGTACGCGCCCGACCGGCGCCGGGGTTTCCTCGGCAGCTGGCTCGACTTCGGCACCTTCGTCGGTTACGCCCTGGGATCCGGCCTGGTCACCGTCCTCACCGCCGTGCTCGGCACCGACGGGCTGGAGGACTGGGGGTGGCGCATCCCCTTCTTCGTCGCCGGGCCGCTCGGCCTCATCGGCCTGTACATGCGGATGAAGCTGGAGGAGACCCCGGCCTTCAAGAAGGAGGCCGCCTACGCCGCCGCGGAGAGCGGGAACCCAACGGCCGAGGAGGCCCCTCCGACGGCGAAGGGAACCCTCAAGGAGATCTTCACCCGGCACTGGCACGCGGTGCTCATCTGTATGGGTCTCGTCCTGCTGTACAACGTCACCAACTACATGGTGACCTCCTACCTGCCCACTTACATGACCGTCGCCCTGGGCCAGGACGACACCACCGCGCAGTTGCTGGTGCTGTGCACCATGCTGCTCGTGGTCCTCACCATCACGACCGTGGGCCACACCTCGGACCGCTGGGGCCGCAGGCCTGTCTTCCTCGCGGGCAGTGTCGCCCTGATCGTGCTGGCCGTACCGGCCTTCCTGCTCATCAGGGAGGGCGGCATCCTGCTTCCGGCCCTGGGCTGCGCGATCCTGGGCCTGCTGCTGGTCTGCTTCGCGGGCACGGCCGCTTCCACCCTGCCGGCCCTGTTCCCCACCCGACTGCGGTACGGCGCCCTGTCCATCGCCTTCAACATCTCGGTGTCGCTCTTCGGCGGCACGACGCCGCTGTTCGCCTCCGCGCTCGTGGAACTGACGGGGAACGACCTGGTCCCGGCGTACTACCTGATGGTGGCCGGGCTCATCGGTCTCGTATCCACGCTGTTCCTGCACGAGACGGCGGGCAAACCGCTGCGCGGCTCCGGTCCGATGGTCGAAACGCCCGACGAGGCACAGCGCGTCGTCGCCCACAGCCGCACGGCGGCGGGCCGCCAGGCCCGGGACATCTGGATCCGGCTCCGCCACCCGTGGGCGCGACCGCCGGGCGAGCACCGCGACTGACCCCGGACGCCTGGGACGAGGACGCGAACCTGCGGGCCCGGGTGGCACCGCTCGGACAATCGGCTGGAACGCGGCAGGCCCGCTACCTAGGGTTTGCGCATGACGGACGAGCGTGCGGAGGCCGCCGTACAGGCGGCCATCGACGGGGAGCTGCGGCTCCTCGATCCCGAGGTGCGTGCCTGCGCGGCGCGGGTGCTGGAGCTTCTCGACCCGGAGTTCACCGAGACCGGGGCGTCCGGGCGCCGCTGGGACAGGAAGACGGTCCTCGCGGCTACGGGGGACGGCACGGTGTCCCGGGAGGCCCCGGTCCACGTCGAGGAGATGTCCGGCGTCGTCCTCGCCCCGGGCATCGTCCACCTGACGTACTTCACCGAGCACGCGGGCCGTCGGGCGTGGCGGAGTTCCCTGTGGCGTCGGACGGAGGCGGGCTGGCGCATGTACTTCCACCAGGGCACGCCGGTGGGCTGAATCCCGGGCCGCAGGTACCGGGCCCCGGCCCGAGGAGCGCCGGAGACGTGGATCGCACACCAGCGCCCGGCGCGCTCCCGCCCCGCGGCCCCGGCCCTACCCCGTCTCGCGCAGGGCGTCCACGGCCCCCTTGGAGAGCTCCACCCGCACCAGCGCAGCCGCCAGCTTCGGCAGGTCCTCGGCCGGGACGAGTTCCGCCAGCTCCTCGGGCGTCCGGGGCAGCCCCAGCTCACCGGCGGCGTGTCGCGCCCGGTCGTCGAAGGCGGGGCGCAGCTCGGGCCACACGCCCTGCGCCTCCCGGCAGAAGATGTCGGCCCCCACCGGCCCGATCCGCGGGACCTCCCGCAGCAGCTCGCGCACCCGGCCGGGATCGCCGCCCGCCTCCTCGCGCAGCCGTCGCAGGTCACCCCCGTACCGGTCGAGAAGAAGCTCGGCCCCGGCGCCGAGCGCGGTGGCCGTGCTCTCGTCGTAGCGGCGGTAGTGCGCGCGGCCGAGCGCGTCCACCCGGTCCTGCCAGGAGGCCGCGAGCATCGCCTTGGGGGTACGCATCCCGGCTTCGAACAGCTCGCGGGCCGCGGCCACCGCGATGTCCGCCTTGATCCGTACCGAGAACAGCACGCAGAGGCTCAGCAGCTGGTGCAGCGGGGCAGGCGTGTCCCGCAGGTGGATGCCCGCCTCCTCCGCGTGGGTCCTTCCGTACTCCTGCAACAGGCGCTCGGCCGTGACTCGCGGTGCCATGGTGCTCCTTCCGCCGCAGTCGTGGACCCCGGAGCCGGGGGCCGTCTCACTTCGGGGCGGGGTACGGGCGCCCTCGCGGAGGTGGAGCCGCGGGCGCGCTCAGGGTTCTCCGGTCGCGCGAGTACCCCTTCTCCCCCGCCGGTACACGCGCGACACCCATTGCCCCTCGCGTCCCGGGCCGCCGGGCGCCGGGTCTCACCCGAACGGCCCATCCGGCTCGCCGCCGGGCGCCTTCGCTCCCGTTGCCGTCGGCGCGAGGGGGCAGGCTGGACAGCGTCAGCGCGCCCCCAGCCCTGTGTACGGCGCGTGCCCCCGGCCCTGTGTACGGAAGGACCCCGCCATGCGGACCGTGACCCTCAACAACGGCGTCGAGATGCCGATCCTCGGCTTCGGCGTCTACCAGATCCCCGCCGAGGAGACCGAACAGGCCGTCAGCGGCGCCCTCGCCGCCGGCTACCGCTCCCTCGACACGGCGGCGGCCTACCGCAACGAGGAGGCCGTAGGGCGGGCCATCAGGAGCAGTGGCATCGCGCGCGAGGACCTGTTCGTCACCACCAAACTGTGGGTCTCCGACGCCGGGGAGGACAGGGCCAGGCGCGCCTTCGAGACCTCGTTGCGCAGGCTCGGCCTGGACCACGTCGACCTGTATCTGATCCACCAGCCCTACGGCGATGTCTACGGCTCCTGGCGGGCCATGGAGAGCCTGCACCGCGAGGGACTCGCCCGGGCCATCGGCGTGTCCAACTTCCACCCCGACCGGCTCGTGGACCTCATCGACCACAACGAGATCACTCCGGCGGTCAACCAGATCGAGACCCACCCCTTCCACCAGCGCATCGCCGACCAGAAGCTGATGCGCGAGCGGCGCGTCCAGATCGAGTCGTGGGGGCCGTTCGCCGAGGGGCGCAACAACCTGTTCACCCACCCCGTACTCGTACGGATCGCCGCCGCACACGGCAAGTCCGTGGCCCAGGTCGTCCTGCGCTGGCTCATCCAGCGGGACGTCGTGGTCATCCCCAAGTCGGTCCGCGCCGAGCGCATGGCGGAGAACTTCGACGTCTTCGGCTTCGAGCTCACCGCCGACCAGATGGCGGCCGTCGCCGCCCTGGACACCGGGACCACGCTCTTCTTCGACCACCGCGACCCGGTGATGACCAGCCGGCTCGGCACCAGCACCCTCGACGACTGACGGGCGGAGGGCCGAGGGGCCGCGCGCCCATCCGGGCGGGGCGAAGCCCGTTCTCCGTTCCCGCGGCCGATGGTGTACGAAGTCATGCGTGACCGAACAGACCCCGCCCCCGACCGTCCGCGTCTTCATAGCGCTCGCCCCGCCCGACGACGCCAAGGCGGAGCTGGAGCGAGAACTGCTGTCCGCCTACTCCGCCTACCCCCGGCTGCGGTGGAACCGTGTCGAGGACTGGCACATCACCTTGGCGTTCCTCGGCGAGCTCCCGGCGGCGACGGTCCCGCTCCTCCAGCCGCCGCTGGCCGGTCTGGCGGCGGCCCACCCGCCCCTGCGACTGGCGCTGCGCGGCGGCGGACACTTCGACGAGCGGGTGCTGTGGAGCGGGATCGAGGGGAACCTCGAAGGGCTGCATCTGCTCACCAAGGAGGTCCGCGACGCGATCCGGGCGTGCGGTGTGGCTTTCGAGGAGCGGCCTCTGCGCCCCCATCTGACGCTGGCCCGCGCCCGCCGCGACGACACCTCCAGCGTGGTGGAGCTCGCCGCCGCGCTCGCCGGCTTCACCGGGCGGCCCTGGCACGCGGAACGCCTGCACCTGGTCGCCAGCAACGTCGGCCGGGGACCCGGGCCGATCCACTACCGGGACATCGAGGCCTGGCCTCTCGGTGCGGGACCGTCCTGACGGTGACAGGCGCGAGGGAGGCAGATCACGCCGGGGCGCGTACACCCGGAGGGTTGACGGTGTGTCACCTTCTTGGTTTGGTCAAGTATTGAACTTCCTCGACCGGGTGGCCTGATCCGGGCGGCAGAGTGAGGTGACCGGCGTACGGCACGTCATCGCTGCCGGGCCCGGTCCTGGGGCAGCCGCCGGCCACCACGGGCCGGTGCCGCCGCCACGGCGCCGGGGGCAAGGAGGCCGGTACCCCCGGGGACAGGGGTACCGGCCTCCGGGCCGTCACGTCCGGAGCGGCGGCCCGGGCCGGGCGGCGGCCCGTGGGGGGCCCGCTCAGCCCGCGAGGCGCGCCATCCACTCCTCGACCTCGTCCGCCGACCGCGGCAGCCCCGCCGACAGGTTCTCGTGGCCGTCGGCCGTGACGAGGAGGTCGTCCTCGATGCGGACGCCGATGCCGCGCCACTCCTCGGGCACGGTCAGGTCGTCCGGCTGGAAGTACAGGCCCGGCTCGACGGTGAGCACCATGCCCGGCTCCAGGACGCCGTCGACGTACTCCTCGTTCCTGGCCTGCGCGCAGTCGTGGACGTCCAGACCGAGCATGTGGCCGGTGCCTGCCATGGTGAAGCGGCGCTGGAGGCCGAGTTCGTAGGCGCGCTCCGCCGGGCCCTCGATGAAGCCCCACTCGACGAGCCGGGCCGCCAGGTGGCGCTGGGACGCCTCGTGGAAGTCGCGGTACGCGGCGCCGGGCTTCACGGCCGCCATCCCCGCCTCCTGCGCCTCGTACACCGCCTCGTAGACCGTGCGCTGAAGCGGCGTGAAGGTGCCGCTGATGGGCAGCGTGCGGGTGACGTCGGCGGTGTAGAGGGTGTTCGTCTCCACGCCGGCGTCGAGCAGCAGGAGGTCTCCCGGGCGGACCGGGCCGTCGTTGTCGGTCCAGTGCATGATCGTGGCGTGCTCGCCGGCGGCGCAGATCGTGCCGTAGCCGACGGCGTTGCCCTCCAGGCGCGCGCGGCGGAAGAACGTACCCTCGATCCAGCGCTCGGACGACGCTATCGCCCGGGACAGCTCACCGATGACGTCGGTGAAGCCGCGCACGGTCGAGTCGACGGCCTTGCGCAGCTCCCCCACCTCCCAGTCGTCCTTGACCAGGCGCAGATCGCTGAGCGCCTCCTCCAGCTCGGCGTCGCGCTCCTCGTCGGTGGCGACGGCGGCTTCCAGGGCCGGGTCGATCCCGCGCACGATGCGGGTGGGCGCGCCGGAGGCGGCGAGGTCGTCGGCCGCGGTGCGGACGTCGCGGCAGGGCAGCCCGAGCACGACCGCGGACTCGGCCAGGGAGCGGCGCCGTCCCATCCACAGCTCCGCGGTGGAGCCGGTCCAGAACTCGTTGTCGTCCCTGCTGTCGCGGGGGAGCTGGAAGCAGTAGGCGTCGTGGCCGCCGTCCGCCCGGGGTTCGAGGACGAGCGCGCCGTCACGGGCCTGGTCCCCGGTCATGTGGACGTAACCGGTGTACGGGCGGAACGGGTAACTGTCGTCGTTCGAGCGGGCCTTGAGGTTTCCCGAGGGGATCACCAGGCGCTCGCCGGGGAAGCGCGCGGAGAGCGCGGCGCGGCGGGTGGCGGCGTACGGGGCCTGCTCGTCGGGCCGCAGGTCGCGCCGTTCAGTGTCCGCCCACCCCGTCCGCATCAACGCGGACAGTTCCTCGGAGATCCCTGAGTAGAGACCGTTCTTCCGGCCTTTCGCCACGGCGTACACCTTCCTTCGGAGGGGCTTGTGGTGCGTTCTGCGCGGACGGTACTCCGCGCCGCGCGCGCCCGGTGCCCTGGAGCGCCACTGGCACGGATCGGCCATGATCCTGGCCGGTACGGGCCGATAATGAGGCCCATGACGCACGCGAAACTCGGCGAGGCCCTGCGGCTCCTGGGCATCGATCCCTCGGCGGCCCGGGTCTATCTGGCCCTGCTGGAGCTGGCCCCGGCCCCGCTGAGCGCGATCGCGGCGGCTGCGGGCCTGGAGGGCGCGGATCTCACCGCCGCGTACGGCGAGCTGGTCGACGCCGGTCTCGCCAGCGCCGCCGAGGAGGGCGGGGCCGTGGTGGCCCCGGTCCCGCCGGCCGCGGGGCTGGAGATCCTGGCCCGGCACCGGGCGGCGGAGGTCGAGGAGTCACGTATCGCCGTCGGCGGGGCCTTCGAGTCGTTCCGGCGCCAGCGGCTCGCCGCGTACAACGACCACCTCGTCGAGGTCGTCACCGGTGACGCCGTCGGCCCCCGGATGCGTCAGGCCTGGGCGAGCGCGCGCGAGCAGATCCGGCAGTTCGAGTCACCGCCGTACTTCCCCCTGTCGGGTGCCACCGACGACGCGCTGGCCACGCTCGCGCGCGGGGTGACGCAGCGCGTCGTGTACTCGCGGGCGTCCCTGGAGTACCCGGGCCATCTGAAGGAGGCCGTCGAGCCGTGTGTCAACGCCGGTGAGCAGGCCAGGGTGCTGCCATCGGTGCCGGTCAAGCTGGTGATCATCGACGAGGCGTACGCCCTGGTGTCGTTGTCCATCAAGGAGGCCGACGTGCACAATTCCATGCTGGTCGTCCAGCCGTGCGGTCTGCTCTCCGCCCTCATCGCGCTGTTCGAACAGTCCTGGCAGAGCGCCCTGCCCTTCCACGGCAGCACCTCCCGCCCCGGCGGTCTGCCCCCGGCCGACCGCCGGCTGCTGTGGCTGCTCGCGGGCGGCGCGGGCGACGACGTCATCGCGCGTGAACTGGGCCTCAGCCGCCGCACGCTCTTCCGCCGGCTCCAGGTCCTGATGGCCCGGCTGGGCGCGGCGAACCGCTTCCAGCTGGCGTTGCAGGCGCAGCGGCAGGGGTGGTTGTGACGCCCCCCACCAGTCGGGACGGGGCCGCGCACCACTCGCGGTGAAGCCGTGCACCGCGTCCTACCCGCGCCGGCAGCCGCCGCGATCGGCCCGGAGCGCCGCCCCGCCCCGCCCGGTTCAGAACTCGCGGTCGATGCCGGTGACGGCCGCGGGCCCCAGAGGGGCGTCGTCCTGCGCCAGTCCGGAGGCGCGCAGCGCGGCGGAGACCAGCTCCACGGCTTTGGTCTCGGCCTCGGCGCGCGTCGCGGCCTCCACTTCCAGCCGGACGGAGAACATGTTGCCGTCCTGGAGGGTCAGGAGGCTCAGGTCCTCGTTCTCCCCGAAGTCGGTGTTCGAGGGGTCCTGTGGACGCAGCTTGCGCTCCACCGCGGAACGCTGGTCGTCGGTGATGCCGTGGACGAACGTCCCCGGCACGGTGATGACGTAGTCGGTCATGGAAACTCCTGCCATGCAGGCCCCCGCGGTCGACGGGGGCATCCCCTTGGAATGCCCCGAGACGGCGATACCAACCACCCCCCTCGCCCACTCGGTCCCATCCC
>NZ_JBJHPC010000252.1:0-10045 GCF_045257485.1 Streptomyces sp. YS-3
GTCCCCCCGGCGTCCCGCCGGCACCACGCCCGTGGCCCTGCCGAGACCGAACTCCGGCATGCTGTTGTAGACCGTCTCGTACGAGCCCGCCGGGACGACGTACGTCTCGTGCCAGATCCCCACGGCCCCCTTCGCCCCGCGCGCCCGGCGGTTGAAGGCGGCCCAGGCCGGGCGGTGCTCCTTGCCCTGCGCGTAGGCGTAGGCCATGAGCTTCTCCTCGGACTCCCAGTACTGCACGACCGCCAGGGTGCGCGGCCCGGCCAGGACGGACTGGTGGCCCAGCAGCCCGCTGCCCTCCTCCCCGGCGAGCTCCTTCAGCATCCGGGGCATCGCGGACATCACCGGCAGCCAACTGCGCAGGGCGCGGAAGCGGTTGACGCGCATCCCGATGAGGAAGACCACCACGTCCCCCTCGGCTGCGGCGGCCATACGTCCTTCGATCGGCTTCGCGCTCATGACAGTCCCCCATGACGTGACGGTTGCTCGGGCCGTGCAGTGGATAGCGTCACTATCCAATGGTTGGATAGTGGCACTCCCCAAGGAAAGGCGCAAGGGATATGAGGCTGGCCGAGCTGAGCGAGCGGAGCGGGGTCCCCGCAGCGACGATCAAGTACTACCTGCGCGAGGGCCTGCTGCCGCCGGGCGAGCGGGTCACCGCCACCCAGGCCGACTACGACGCCTCCCACCTCCAGCGGCTCAAGCTGGCGCGGGCGCTGATCCAGGTGGGGCGGGTGCCGGTGGCCGTCGCCAAGGAGGTCCTCGCGGCCCTGGAGGACGACACCCTGGACCACCACTCCCGGCTCGGCGTCGCCGTCGAGGCCCTGCCGCACGCCCCGGAGCCCGGCCCCGCCGACCCGCACGCGCGCGCCGCGCGCGCGTCGGTGGACGCGCTGATCGAGGATCTCGGCTGGCAGTACGGCGGCTCCGACCCGCACGGCCGCTCGGGCGCGTATCTGACGCTGCTCACCGCGGTGACCGCGCTCGCCCGTCTCGGATACCCCTGCGGGACCGAGGAGTTGGCGTCGTACGCGGCGGCGGCGACGCAAGTGGCGGTCACCGACCTGGACTTGGTGGAGCGCTGCGACACCCCCGCCGAACAGGTCGAGGCGGCCGTGGCGTTGACCGTGCTGTACGAGCCGGTGCTGCTGAGTCTGCGGCGCCTGGCCCAGGCGCAGGAGTCGGCGCGGCGCTTCGTCCGGCCATGACGCGCGCCCCGGGGCCGCCCGCCCCCGGGCATGCGGAAGGGGCCCGGCACACCATGTGTGCCGGGCCCCTTCCTCACGTACCCCCGACCGGATTCGAACCGGCGCTACCGCCTTGAGAGGGCGGCGTGCTAGGCCGCTACACAACGGGGGCGTGTTGATCCCTGCGGATCGGCGACCGCATATCTTTCGATCATGCGATCTGCTGGGCTACCAGGACTCGAACCTAGAATGACGGTACCAGAAACCGTAGTGTTGCCAATTACACCATAGCCCATGGTGGTTTAGACCAGTACCCCCGACCGGATTCGAACCGGCGCTACCGCCTTGAGAGGGCGGCGTGCTAGGCCGCTACACAACGGGGGCCCTAGCGATCCTGCATGAGAGTCAGCGGGTGCGACCCGGACTGTCCCCCTGGGAAGGATCTGTACCCCCGACCGGATTCGAACCGGCGCTACTGCCTTGAGAGGGCAGCGTGCTAGGCCGCTACACAACGGGGGCTTTGCGGATCTGGAATCCGCGGTGCAGATAAGCTCTGCGAGCTGGCCTACCAGGACTCGAACCTAGACTAACGGAACCAGAAACCGTCGTGCTGCCAATTACACCATAGGCCACCGGAACACCATCCCCACCGGGGATCCTGCTCGGCTTGCGCTGTCGGTCCCGGGCTTTTCTTCCCGCTCCCCTCGGCGCAGGAAGAACATTACCCGAAGGTGTCCGGCGCTCCAAAACGGGTATCCCGGCGCAGCAGGCCGGGGAGCTCCTCCAGGCCCGTGATCCGCACCAGTTCGGGCCTGCCCCCCAGCCCGTTGCGGTCCAGCCAGATCCCCAGCAGCCCGGCCTCGACGGCGCCGCGCGCGTCGATGTCGGGCTGGTCGCCCACGTACGCGACCTCCTCGGGGGCGAGTCCCAGCGCCTTGCAGGCCGCGTGGAAGGCCCCGGCCTCGGGCTTGGAGATCCCCAGCTCGGCCGCGCACACCACCGCCTCGAACCGGTCGCGTACCCCCAGGACCCGGAGCTTGCGCTCCTGGTGGTGGACGGAGGAGTTGGACAGGACCGCGTGCCGGTAGCCGTCGGCGAGCAGGTCCAGGGCGGGCACGGTGTCCGGGAAGAGCGACCAGGCGGCCTCGTAGTGGGCCAGATGGCGCTCGAACCAGCTCTCGGCGTCGGGGTCGCCCAGGTCGGCGCCGAGGAAGGCGCGCACCCGGTCGCGCCGCTGGCCCTGCCAGTCGGTCTCCCCTGCGGCGAACCGCGCCCAGTGGTACGCGGTGAGCTCCTCCCAGACCGCGAGCGCCTGCTCCATCGACGCGTAGGCGGCGGGCAGCCCCTCCACCTCCAGATGGGCGTGCATGCCCCCGCGGGCGGCCGAGGCGTAGTCGAAGATCGTGTCGTCGATGTCCCACAGGACGGCGCGGACGGTCATGCCACGACGGTACGCCGCAGGGGCGTCGCCCGACCGGCCGACGCCCCTGCGGGACATACGTCAAGCGACTATGCCGCCAGCTTCGCCAGCGCCGCGTCGATGCGGGCCAGCGTCTTCTCCTTGCCCAGGATCTCCAGGGACTCGAAGAGCGGCAGACCGACCGTGCGGCCGGTGACGGCGACGCGGACCGGGGCCTGCGCCTTGCCGAGCTTGAGGCCGTGCGCCTCGCCGGCGGCCAGGACGGCCTCCTTGAGGGACTCCGGGGAGGACCAGTCGGCCGACTCCAGCTTCTCGCGGGCCGTGCGCAGCAGTGCGTCCGAGCCCTCCTTCATCGCCTTGGTCCAGGACGCCTCGTCCTGGACCGGCTCCTTCAGGAAGAGGAAGTCGACGTTGGCCGTGATGTCCGACAGGACGGTCACCCGGGTCTGGGCGTGCGGCGCGATGGCCTCCCAGGCGGCGCGGTCGAAGTCCTCGGGCGCCCAGTTGGCGTGCGGGGCGGTCAGCCACGGCTCGCAGGCGGCCGTGAAGGCCTTCACGTCCAGCATGCGGATGTGGTCGGCGTTGATCGACTCGGCCTTCTTGAGGTCGAAGCGCGCCGGGTTGGCGTTGACGTCCGCGACGTCGAACCTCGCGACCATGTCGGAGAGCGAGAAGACGTCCTGGTCGGCCGAGAAGGACCAGCCGAGGAGGGAGAGGTAGTTGAGCAGGCCCTCCGGGAGGAAGCCGCGCTCGCGGTAGACGTTCAGGGACGCCTGCGGGTCGCGCTTGGAGAGCTTCTTGTTGCCCTCGCCCATCACGTACGGCAGATGGCCGAAGACCGGGGTCTCCTTGGCCACGCCCAGCTCGATGAGCGCCTTGTAGAGCGCGATCTGCCGCGGGGTGGAGGAGAGCAGGTCCTCGCCGCGCAGGACGTGGGTGATCTCCATCAGGGCGTCGTCGACCGGGTTGACCAGCGTGTAGAGCGGGGCGCCGTTGGCGCGGACGATGCCGTAGTCCGGCACGTTGTCCGGGGTGAAGGTCAGCTCGCCGCGGACCAGGTCCGTGAAGGTGATCGGCTCGTCGGGCATCCGGAAGCGGACGATGGCCGTGCGGCCCTCCGCCTCGTACGCCGCCTTCTGCCCGTCACTCAGCTCGCGGCAGTGGCCGTCGTAGCCCGACGGCCTCCCGGCCGCGCGGGCCGCCTCGCGGCGCTGGTCGAGCTCCTCGGTGGTGCAGTAGCAGTGGTACGCGTAGCCGCCCGCGAGCAGCTTCCCGGCCACGTCCTTGTAGATGTCCATCCGCTGGGACTGGCGGTACGGGGCGTGCGGGCCGCCCAGCTCCGGGCTCTCGTCCCAGTCCAGGCCGAGCCAGCGGAAGGAGTCCAGGAGCTGCTGGTACGACTCCTCGGAGTCGCGCGCAGCGTCGGTGTCCTCGATGCGGAAGACGATGGTGCCGCCCACGTGCCGGGCGTACGCCCAGTTGAACAGGGCGGTCCGGACCAGGCCCACGTGCGGGTTGCCGGTCGGGGAGGGACAGAAACGTACGCGGACGTTCGTCGCGTTAGCCACGCTTGATCACCTTGTTGGTGAGAGTGCCGATGCCTTCGATGGTGACGGCGACCTCGTCGCCGGGGTTGAGGGGGCCGACCCCGGCGGGGGTGCCGGTGAGGATGACGTCGCCGGGGAGCAGCGTCATGGCCTCGGTGATGTGGACGACCAGGTCCTCGATGGAGCGGATCATGTCGCTCGTGCGGCCCAGCTGGCGCTGTTCGCCGTTGACCGTCGCCTGGATCGTGAGATCGGTGGGGTCGAGGTCGGTCTCCACCCAGGGGCCGAGCGGACACGAGGTGTCGAAGCCCTTGGCGCGGGCCCACTGCTTCTCGCGCTGCTGCACGTCGCGCGCGGTGATGTCGTTGGCGCAGGTGTAGCCGAAGATGACGTCCTTGACGCGTTCGCGCGGGACCTCGCGGCACATCCGGCCGATCACCACGGCCAGCTCGGCCTCGTGGTGCAGCTCCTCGGAGAAGGAGGGGTACTCGATCGCGTCGCCGGAGCCGATCACCGAGGTGGTGGGCTTGAAGAAGGCGACGGGCGCCTCGGGACGCCCCTGATCGTCAAAGATGGCGTTGCCGAGCTCCTTGGCGTGCTCCGCGTAGTTGCGGCCGATGGCCACGACCTTGTTCGGCAGCACCGGCGGCAGCAGCCGGACCTTGCTCAGCGGGACCTTGGTCCCGGAGAGCTCGAAGTCGGCGTACGGAATGCCCTTGATGATGTCGAGCACGAGCCCCTGCGGGGTGTCCTCGACCGCGCCGAAGGCGACATTGCCGTCGATGGAGAATCTGGCGATGCGCACGGGATGCTGTCGCCCCTCACTTGGTCGCTGGCTGGAGACTGACGCTCCAGGCTAACGCGGGTGAGGGGGCGACCCGCGCTTCGAGGACGCCGTCCGGGCCGGTGGGAGCGCCGGTGACGTACGGGCCGGGGGCGCGCCCCCCTTCTTTACTGGGCGGCGGCCACGACCGGGGCGTCCATGAGGGTGGTGCGGCGCGGGTTGGCCGTCTGGGCCGGCAGGTCGACCGGGTGCTCGGGCAGGAGCGCCGTCTGCATCTCCTCGGCGTCCGTGAGGTGCGCGAGGGTGGTGCGGCGGGGGTTGGCTATGGTGCGGATCATCATCGTCGTCTTCATCTGCCGTTCGGACCCTGTCGGTTGCGGGCGCGCGGCGGCGCCGGTTGTCGGATTGCCCATCCCTGTAAAGCGTCAGGCTAAACATTCGAATTCCCGGCAAACGGCTGTAGAGCCGACGATCATCGTGTGAGTTTGCTCACGAGTTGGTAACCATTCCGGACATTACGGCCCGTCAACTATGGGCGACTAAACGGACATTGCACCACTGAACCCTCCATTCCGCTCTTGATCATGGCGACTGGGTAGCTCCTCCCACGTAAGCGACTCGTGGGCAAAAGTCCGATTCATCCGTGCCCAGTTTCTACGGCTCGTGACTCGTTCATCACAATGTGTCACTCAGGTCACAGCCCGGTACACGGGCCTTGTTGGAGATCCGGCACTGTGCTGGAATTCCACGCACCGCCGCGGGTCACTGACCGGCGCGCAGGGGCGCAACGCAGCGCCGAGTGGCGGCGGGGAGGGGGAGACCAACAAGCGCCGGTCACTCACGACCAACACATGGGGCGCACACTTGCCCCACGACGCCGACACCGTCCCTGCCGTTCAGAGCGGGGGGACGCCTGGTCCAGAGGTTGCGACGCTAGTGCAGGGACGTTTCAAGAGGGATGGCAGCGCTGCGGCGGAGCAGGAGCCGCACGGCGGGACTGGCCCCACATCAGTCAGTTCCTCGCCCCAGCACGCCCAGAACCCCCGGGCCACCCAGAATCCGTCGGCTCCTTCGCCGGGTGGCGACGACAAGGCCGGCCCCTCCGGCCCCACGGGCCGCTCCGCCGCGGGCGGTGAGAAGCCCTCGGCCGCGCCCAAGCCGAAGCCGGCGGTGGACACCGGGTCACGAATAGCCCTGCGCAACTGGCGCATCTCCACCCGACTGGTCGCGCTGCTGACCCTGCCCGTGGTCGCCGCGACCACCCTCGGCGGGCTCCGCATCAACGAGTCGATGAACGACATGAAGCAGCTGGACCACATGCAGCTGCTCACCGACATGACCAAGCAGGCCACCGAGCTGGCCGCCGCGCTCCAGGAGGAGCGCGACAAGTCGGCGGGCCCGCTGGCCACCGACACCGGCGCGGACATGGTCCAGACGGCCAAGAACACCACCGACCGGGTCAAGCAGTCGTTCATGACGGCCACCCAGGACGTCGACAACCCGGACAACGACGACGCCCTGGAGTCGATCCGCCGTAACGTCACGGCCATCGCGATCCAGCTCCAGGACCTCGACAACATCCGCAAGAGCGCCTACCGCGGCGACGTCTCGGACTCCCAGACCGTCGAGGGCTACAGCCGCCTCATCCGCGGTCTGCTCAGCCTCTCCCAGGACATGGCGCAGGCCACCTCCAACCCGGAGATGATCAAGCGCACCCGTGCCCTGGCGGCGTTCTCCTCCGCCAAGGAGTACGCCTCCATCCAGCGCGCGATCATCGCCGCCGCGCTCCCCGCGACCAAGGACAAGACCGGCACGCTCGCCGAGTCCGACCGCCTCTACGCCAAGTCCGCGGCGGACGGCGAGCGCCAGGAGCTGTCGTCGTTCTCGATCGTCTACGAGAGCAACCACGGCAACCCCGAAGAGCTGATGGCCCCGCTCGACAAGGGCAACTCGGAGATCACCGCGGCCAACGCGTACTCCCAGCGCGTCCTCAAGGGCGGCCTCGCCACGGAGACCAAGCGCTCGTACCTCGACTGGTACGACCAGGACTCCAACAAGATCAACCAGATGAAGACGATCGAGCAGACCCTGCTCGGCGAGATGGAGCAGAAGGCCCGCGAGCTGCGCGACCAGTCGCAGCGGGACGCGATCCTCAACGGTGCCCTGATCCTCATCGTCCTCGGCGTCTCGCTGGTCGGCGCGTTCGTCGTCGCCCGGTCCATGATCCGCTCGCTGCGCCGCCTCCAGGACACCGCGACCCGGGTCGCCCAGGACCGTCTGCCCGAGCTCGTCAAGCAGCTCTCCGAGTCCGACCCGCAGGATGTCGACACGTCCGTGGAGTCGGTCGGCGTGCACTCCCGGGACGAGATCGGCCAGGTGGCCGCGGCCTTCGACGACGTGCACCGCGAGGCGGTCCGCCTCGCCGCCGAGCAGGCCCTGCTGCGAGGCAACGTCAACGCGATGTTCACCAACCTCTCGCGCCGCTCGCAGGGCCTCATCCAGCGTCAGCTCTCGCTCATCTCCGAACTGGAGTCCCGCGAGGCCGACCCGGACCAGCTCTCCTCGCTCTTCAAGCTCGACCACCTCGCGACGCGCATGCGCCGGAACGGCGAGAACCTCCTCGTCCTCGCCGGTGAGGAGCCGGGCCGCCGCTGGACCCGCCCGGTCCCGCTGGTCGACGTGCTCCGCGCCGCCGCCTCCGAGGTGGAGCAGTACGAGCGCATCGAACTGGCCGCCGTGCCCGCGACCGATGTCGCCGGCCGCGTGGTCAACGACCTCGTGCACCTCCTCGCCGAGCTGCTGGAGAACGCCACCTCGTTCTCCTCGCCGCAGACCAAGGTCCGGGTCACCGGCCACGCGCTGCCCGACGGCCGCGTCCTGGTCGAGATCCACGACACCGGCATCGGCCTCTCCCCCGAGGACCTCGCCGCGATCAACGAGCGGCTCGCGTCGCCGCCCACCGTGGACGTCTCGGTCTCGCGCCGCATGGGTCTGTTCGTGGTCGGCCGCCTCTCGCTGCGTCACGGCATCCGCATCCAGCTGCGCCCCTCCGACTCCGGCGGCACGACGGCCCTCGTCATGCTGCCCGTCGATGTCGCCCAGGGCGGCAAGAAGGCGCCCGGCAAGCCCGGCGGCCCCCAGGGGCAGGCCCCCTCGGGACCCGGTGCCGGCCGTCCCGGCGWGACCCCGGGCCCCGGKGCCCGCGCGGGTCTCGCCGGTGCGCTCGGCAGCGGCCCGGCCGGCGGCCCCGGTGGCGGCGGACGGCTCGGCACGGGCGCCCCGCGCGGCGCGGTGGCCGGCGGTACGGGTCCCCGTGCCGCGCTCCCTCCGCGCGACGGCGCCGCCCAGCCGCCCCGCCAGGGCCAGAACCAGGGCGGCTTCGGCCAGGTCGGCGCCTTCGGCACCGGAATCCCGGCCCAGCAGCAGCCCCCGGCCCCGCGCCGCGGTGACCGCCCGCAGACCCCGCAGTCCGGCGCCCCGCGCGCCGAGCTGCCCGGCGGCGGCGCCCCGCAGCGCCCGCAGGCCGCGAGCTGGGGCAACGAGCAGCCGGCCCAGGACGGTCCGCGCGGTCACGAGGAGAGCGAGCAGCACACCGGCCAGTACCCCCGGCCGCAGCTGGACGACCGCCAGGGCCCCGGCTCCACGGCCGAGTTCGCCCGCCCCGACTTCGACGGGCCGCCGCCCGGCCGCCCGGACGCGCCCCAGTCGCCGCAGTCCACCGGCCAGTTCATGCGCCCGGACGTCTTCGGCGCGCCGCAGGGTGCCCAGGACCCCGCGTCCCTGCCGCCCCAGGCGACCGGCCAGTTCGAGCGCCCCGGCGCGTACGGCCAGAACCCGGGCCAGGGCCAGGGTCAGGGCGCCGGTCCCGGCAACGGCCACTACGCCCGCCCGCCGATGGACGACCGCCAGGGACCCGGAGCCACCTCCGAGTTCGCCCGGCCGGACTTCGACGCCCCACGCCCCCAGCAGTCGCAGCCTCAGCAGCCGCAGCCCCAGCAGTACCAGGCGCCGCAGCAGGGCCGTCGTCCCGGCGCCGGGACCCCGCCGCAGCAGTCGCAGCCGGAGGCCCTGCCGCCGGCTCCGAACGCCGGTGACGGCCGTACGCCGCTGTATGACACCCTGGAGACCAACTGGTTCCACGGCCAGGGCGGTCAGAACGGCCAGCAGCCGGGTCAGCCCGAGCCCCAGCAGGGCCAGGGCCACCCGGGCCAGGCCGGTCAGGGCGGGCCCCAGGGGCTGCGTCCGGCGCAGCCCCCGGCCGCGGCCCCGCAGAACCCCGAGCGCCGTCCGGCGCCCGTGCAGCGCGATGCCAACGGTGCGGCCGGCAACGGCTCCTGGCGGCCCTCGCCCAACGACGAACTCGTCCGCCAGGCCGAGCGGGCCCGCAAGCCCGCCGCCGGCGGTGTCACCACTTCCGGTCTGCCCAAGCGGGTCCCGCGTGCCAACCTGGTCGCGGGTACCGCACAACAGCAGCAGAACCAGGCAGGCCCCCAGGTCTCGCGTGCGCCCGACGATGTGCGCGGTCGCCTGACCAATCTCCGCCGGGGTATCCAGCAGGGGCGACAGGCCGGCAACGGCCCGTCGACCGGCAGTTTCTCGATGGACCCCACTCACCAGCAGGAGCGATAGTTGAGTCAGATGAGCCAGGCGGCGCAGAATCTGAACTGGTTGATCACCAACTTCGTGGACAACACCCCCGGGGTGTCCCACACGGTGGTGGTCTCCGCCGACGGCCTGCTGCTTGCCATGTCCGAAGGATTCCCGCGGGACCGGGCCGACCAGCTCGCGGCCGTGGCGTCCGGTCTCACCTCGCTGACCGCGGGTGCGTCCCGGATCTTCGAGGGCGGCACCGTCGCCCAGACCGTGGTGGAGATGGAGCGCGGCTTCCTCTTCCTCATGTCCGTCTCCGACGGCTCCTCGCTGGCCGTGCTCGCCCACCCCGAGTGCGACATCGGCCTGGTCGGTTACGAGATGGCCCTCCTGGTCGACCGCGCCGGCTCCGTCCTCACCCCGGACCTGCGTGCGGAGCTCCAGGGGAGCCTGCTCCACTGAGGCCCCCCACTCAGTCAGACCCCACCGTCCGGCCGCGCCCCGCCCCCCCACCGGCCAC